>JABZIV010000028.1 GCA_015258095.1 Lachnospiraceae bacterium | reverse complement strand
ACCTTGTAGAGGTCTCCGTCAATTTCTATTTTCATCTTCCCGGACATCAGTTTCGTCAGACTCTTTGCGATGGAAAGACCTAAGCCGGACCCTTCAGTGCTTCGGGAAACGTCGCCGCGCACGAAACGTTCGGTGAGTTCTTCCGGAGAGATGTTCAAGGGGGCTTCGGAGATATTTTTCATGGTGAATATCGCGTCTTTCTCCCGTTTCTTTAAAGTAATATAAACGCGACTGCCGAGTAACGCATATTTTGCACAGTTGTTAAAGAGATTTTCCAAAACACGGAAGAGTTGTCTTCCATCCGCAAGGATGAGGATGCTTTCATTCGGAATCTCCGGAATCATCGTTAGAGAACGTTTTTCCAGTTTTTCCTGGAATTCTCCAAGGGTCTGCAAGATGATTTCACTGTAATCAATGGGATGCAATTCCAAACTGACATTTCCGGAACTCGCCTTACTTGCCTCCACAAGATCTTCCGTGAGGTTTTTCAGTCTGCTGGCTTTCTGCTCCAGTACGGAGATATAGTTCTGTACACGTTCGTTCTCGATGTTCTCTCTTTTCAGAAGATCGACATAACTGATGATGCTGGTGAGCGGCGTCTTCAAGTCATGCGATACGTTCGTAATCAAATCCGCCTTCAGGCGTTCCGCTTTCACCTGTTCATTTACCGCATCCTGTAAACCTCTACTGATATAATAGGTATAGTAGTCGATGGAAATCGTGACGAAGAGGAGGAGAGTTGCAAAAAGAAGGTGCAAAAGACTCTTCCTGTGTGTAAAACAATACGCGTTATACAGAATCAGACTGAAGGCAAGAAGATTCGGAAAGATGAAGAGCAGATAAGAAAAAGCTTTGGAACGCGTAAAATTACTGGCATTGATATAGGTTTCCAGCAAATGCAGGATTTTTTTCAGATAGGAAGTACTATAGAGCGTGGCTTTCTTATATTTTCGTACCAGTGATAAGAAGAGCGGTAAAATCAGGAAATAGCGCAGAATAAAGGTACTGATTGCTGAAAAAAAAGACGGTTCCGGGAAATTTCCCACAACAAGGACAAGACTTTCAAAGAAATAGCCGGATATCTCCTTTGCCAGATAAAACCAGAGAAGGCTGAGAAAGAGAGAAAGCTCCATCGGACTGCGGTCAAAGCTGTAGAGTGTCAGTTCCCTTCCTTCTTTTCTTCCGGTGTAGAAAAGGAGCGAGACAAAGCTCATCAAAGATGCAACAGCGCTCAGGACAAAGAGGACAAGTCCGAAGAACGTCAGCTGTCTTCTTCTGCTATAGTCAAGATAAGCGGCTTTATAGGAATCATTGATGGGAAAACGGGTGTCCACTCCGGCGGCAAAGACATAGGCTCCGTCTTTGTAAGGTTCTCTTGCTTCTAAAAGAGGAACCAGATTGGACGGTGCCGTATTTAAATTTGTTTTTATCTCCATAGAATTGGAATCGGTACTGAGGTATTTTCCGAGGTGCTGAATCTTCTCCGCCGTGTCCCCCGGCTGATTGTTGTAATACGTGGAATTGTTTCCGTTCGTGTAAGCCACATAGAACTGGAAGTTGCTTCCTTTATCGAAGTAGCGTGAGCGGATAGCATAGTATTTCGCCAGGTAAGAGAGGGCTTCCTTTGATAAACGCCCGAGACTCATAAACCCGTCAGCCGGGCTGGCAGGTTGGTAGTCGGGAAGATAGGAACGGTAGGTCACGCGAATCATGTGTTCCTTCTCGTCCTGCGCTTTTGTGATTGTGGCAGGACCATCTTCCATGATTTCATTTTTCTCATTCAAATAATAGCCCATGGAGCGGGCGTACTTAATGAGGTAGTCCAGACTGTAGGAACGGGTAGCGCCGTTCGTCTCGCTTTGTGCAATGGTATGGTTTAAATCCAGCGTTCCCTTGCTTTCAAAGAGATCACGTAAATCGATATAATCAAAGATATCGTTTACACTTTCCGAAATCGCACTGTCAAAGTCCGAGGAGGAGAGATAGTTTTTCTCTTTTAAGAAGGAAATGGCATCATGACTTTTCGGGGCAAAGTGCAGGACAATCAAGCTCAGTAATAGAAGGACAACAGAGAAGAGATGGATAAAAGGCAGGATAAACTTCTTCATCTTATTCCTCTGGCTTTCCTTGCTTTTCGATCTTGTATCCCACTCCCCACACTACTTTCAGGTACTTGGGCTTTCGTGAATCGATTTCTATTTTTTCCCGGATGTGGCGGATATGAACAGCGACCGTATTGTCGGCCCCGATGGCTTCCTCATTCCAGATAGAGGTGTAGATTTCGTCAATAGAGAAGACCTTACCCGCATTCTTTACGAGAAGCAGGAGGATGTTGTACTCAATCGGCGTGAGTTTCACCTGCTCTCCGTCAACGCTTACTTCTTTTGTGTCATCGTTGATGATGAGTCCGCCGGCACTGTAGATAGCGTCGCCCTTTTGGGACTCGTTCATGTTTCCAAGCTGTGTATAGCGACGGAGTTGGGACTTCACACGCGCTACGAGCTCCAGAGGATTAAAGGGCTTCGTGATGTAGTCATCCGCACCGATATTGAGACCGAGAATCTTGTCCTGGTCTTCACTTTTTGCACTCAGGATAATAATGGGAATAGAGCTGTTTTCCCGAATCTTTAAAGTCGTTCGAATACCGTCCAGACCGGGCATCATCACATCCAGAATCAGAAGATCGAGAGATTCTTTCTCCATGATTTTCAGTGCTTCGAAACCGTCATAGGCCTTCAGTACATTATAGCCTTCCCCTGTAAGGTAGATAGAGATGGCTTCCACAATTTGTTTATCATCATCGCAAACTAGAATGTTTTGCATAGTTTCTCCTTTTTTTTTACGTAGAACTCCACCTAGTATAGCAAAGCGAAGGAGAAAGCGGAAGGAGAGAGAAAAGTCTTAAGAAAAAAAGATGCCACCGTATCGGTGACATCCAATGTAGTGCGCCCTCAGGGACTCGAACCCTGGACAAATAGATTAAGAGTCTACTGCTCTACCAGCTGAGCTAAGGGCGCAAACTCCGTAGCACCCGTTTACTATACAAAGATTCATTTTTCTTGTCAAGCAAAAATTTTAAAAAGTTGCATCATGCAAAAATGTACAAAAAAGCATAATCTTTATGACTATCTTATTAAAACTTTCGTTCTATAATAAAGTACAGCAAATCATGAAAGTGTTTAGAAAGGGAGGATATATGAAGAGAAAGAGTTCCATCTTGCTTGGAAGCTTAGTTGCCACTTTACTTGCTTCCTCCACCGTTCTGACTGCCTACGCCTGCACCGGTGTCATCATCGGAAGTGATTTGACGGAGGACGGAAGTACGATTTTTGGCCGTACGGAAGACCTTGAAGTGAATCACAATAAGGCATACAAGGTCCATGAGGCAGGAGAACATAAGACGGGAGAAACCATCAAGGATGTTTCCGTGGACGAGAAGAATGGGTATAGTTTTACCTTTACGCATGATTCCTATCGTTATACTTCTGTGAGTGACACAACCCCGGAGTATGGGAACTTTGATGAGACGGGTTTCAATGAGAAAGGCCTGATTGCGGATATGACCGTTTCCGCTTCTGCAAATGAAGACGTATTGAAGGCGGATCCTTACCTAGACGGTACGGACAGTACGAAGCCGATAGGAATTACGGAAGCCATCATTACCACTGCCGTTCTCGGAAGCTGTGACAATGCGAAAGATGCGGTGGAGTTTATTGCAAATGAAGTTGCGACAAAAGGAGCTGCGGAAGGAAACGGCCTGGTTGTTGCCGACCATGATGAACTATGGTACATGGAGATTTACACCGGACACCAGTTTGTAGCAATCAAGTATCCGAAGGATAAGTTCTCGGTATTCCCGAATTCGTTCTGGTTAAATGACTGCACGCTCACGAAGGGCGAAGAACAGGAAAACTTCCTTGTTTCGGAAGACGGAAATTACATTTATTCGAAGGACATCTTTAAGGTGGCACTGGATGCGAAGACTTTCCAGGGTGATGAAGAGAAGAGAGAAATCAATCTTTACGCATCCTATGCGCCGAAGGAACTGAGGGACAGTACGGAGTCTCGTGTATGTTCGGGTATCAAGCAGTTCAACCCGGATGCGAAGTTTGACGGGAAGGTCTATCCGTTCCTGGAGACGACCGGTAAGAAGCTGGGGCTGAAAGATGCATTTGCCTTCACCAGAAACCGTCTGGAGACAATCGATAAAGTAGGAGATGATTTACACCGTGGAGACTTGTATCCGATTGGAAACAGAAACACGATGGAAGCACATATTTATCACATTCCGTCCGGAGCGACGGCGGAGGATCCGGGAACGATGTGGCTTGCACTCGGCTCTCCGCTGGTATCGCCTTTCGTGCCTTACTATCCGAACCAGACCGCGGGGATAGAGGAAGCCGGCAATGAAGAGAACAGCTTCAATGAGAATTCCGTGTACTGGCTTGCGATGGATACCTTATTTATGATTGAGTATGATCGAAAAGAATTGCAGCCTATCGCAACAAAGAAAATAGCCGAGTTGGAAGACGAGGAATTGAAAAATGCCGTTACAACCGCATTGTCTCCTGAGGACAGTACCAAGCGGAATCAGGAAGATGCGGGGAAGGCTTTCGAGGTGCTGAAAGAAATTCACACAGAGGTGAAAGCAAAGTTCCAGGAGTATCTGAAGGAAAATGACTATACTATCGAGTATGTCGGAAAGAAGACGACGGAGGACTTCACCGATTCTACGGTAAAGGTGGAAAAGGGGAGCGCGGATATCGGCTTAAAATTACAGGTCAGCCCGGAAGAGGATGGAAAGTCCGGTACCTTGGAACTGGTGGATTTCTATGGAAACCCCGTAAAGGAAGTTTCAAAGGAACTGCTCTTTACGATTCCGACTGCTGCCTTTTCAGAGAAGGCGGTGTTCTACGCTGCGGACGGAAAAACGGAGTTAAAGGCGGAAAAAAAAGAGGGAAAGTACGTATTCAGTACGAAGGATGTAAAGGTGACGTATCGTTTGGCGTCCTCCGGAGAGAATAAGGAGGAGAAAGGAACGACAGAAGCGGCGGAGACCGGAGAGAAGAAAGAAGAAACAAAGGAAACAAAGAAGATGCCGACACCGCTTCCCCTTATTGCGGCAGCCGTTATCGTAGTGGGTGCGGCAGTAGTTATGCAGAAAAAGAAGAAACAGTAAGAATGCTTCTTCGGAGGAAAAGCGTTCCTAATGAGGATTATCCTATTCTATAAGGTGATTTTTTCCTCCTATCGAAAGCGATTTCTCGACCCTATGGTAGAAGTCGATTTTCCAATCATATCGAAAGGCGATAGAAAGCTTCCAAAAGGCTGCTATCGCCTTTACTGCTGTAAAGAGCCGTGCGGGATGTTCCGCTTTCCCGGAGAAGCCCCCTTTCTTCCAAACGATGACGGGTTTCTTTTGCCGTTCCTTCGCTTCCGTCAAAGAAGGGAATCTTATACCCCAGCGCTTTTTGAATTTCTCCTTTTACAAAGGGAAAGTGTGTACAGCCGAGGACAATGGAAGAGATGCTCCCTTCGGTATAAGGGTGAAGGAGCTCCTTCAGGTAGTCCTGCATCTCCTGTCCAAAGCCTTTTCCGCTTTCCAAAAGACGGACAATTCCCGGTGCGGGGAGCAGAATGTACTCTCCTTCGTCTTTTAACCGTTCTATCAAGTGGTGGAGCCTGTCTCCTTTTAAGGTGCTCTCTGTAGCCAGGACAAGAATCCGGTTTTTCTTATCGGGATGGGAAAGTGCGGCGGGTTTTACGGCAGGCTCCATACCGATGATGATATCTTCCGGAAACTTTTCCCGAAGGAGAGGAGCTGCGGCAGAAGTGGCTGTATTACAGGCGATGACCGTTGCCTTCACTTTCTTCTCTTTCAGGAAATGATAGGCGTTTAGAGACAGTGTGCGCACTTCCTCTTCCGATTTTTCTCCGTAAGGGGCATTTTTTTGGTCACCGTAAAAGAGGAAGTTTTCGTGCGGAAGTTCTTTTTCCAATGCCTTCAGCACGCTGATACCGCCTACTCCCGAATCAAAAATGCCGATAGGGTCATCCTTTGCATTTTTATTTTCCATTCGTTATGCCCGTCCTTTCTTCTTCGGAAGAGTCTAGCATAGCTTTTTAAGGATTGCAATTTAGACGGCTAAACCCTATACTTTTAGGGAAAAAAAGAGATAGGAGAGGCAGATGAAAAGTGCGGAGAAAGTCAGTGTTTCTGAGCTTATTGAGAAGGAAGGACTGAAGAATTTGACACCGGGGATAGAGACGGATAAGGTGTATATGACGATTCCGGATGTGAATCGGCCTGCGCTCCAGCTTGCAGGTTTTTTCGATCAGTTTGATTCGGAACGAGTGCAGATTATCGGCAATGTAGAGACGGCTTTTCTGATGACGATGGATCGGCCGATGCGGAGAGCACGCTATGCGGAAATCACGAAATATCCCATTCCCTGTATTATTTATGCGAGGGATATTGAACCGGATTCCTGTATGATTTCTGCGTGCGAAGAAGCGGGAATTCCCCTTCTTTCGAGTTCACGTCCCACTACGGAACTCGAGGGAGAAATTATCCGTTGGTTAAAAGTAAAGATGGCGCCGATGATTACCGTCCACGGTGTTTTGGTAGACGTATACGGAGAAGGGGTTTTGATTACGGGAGATAGCGGAATCGGAAAGTCCGAGGCGGCGCTGGAGCTCATTAAGAGAGGACATCGTCTGGTGAGTGATGATGTCGTCGAGATTCGGAAGGTATCAGACGAGTCTCTGGTGGGGTCTGCACCGGATGTGACCAAGCATTTCATCGAGCTACGGGGAATCGGAATCATCGATGTAAAGCAGATGTTCGGTGTGGAATCCGTGATGGATACACAAACCATCAATATGGTTATTTCTCTTGCAGAATGGTCCAGCGAAAAGGATTATGACCGTCTGGGACTGAAGGACAATTATGTGGAATACCTCGGAAAGAAGGTCATCAGCTACGATATTCCGATTCGCCCGGGAAGAAATGTTGCCATTATCGTGGAATGTGCGGCACTGAACAACCGTTCGAAGAAGATGGGCTACAATGCGGCACAGGTGCTGTATGAACGAGTAACGAAGAATATGCATAGACAGGAAGAAGTATAGATGGAACATTTTCATGGAAAGGATATGAAGGAATATTGCAGTTTTTTTGCCGGAGGAAAAGCGGATGATCTTTATATTCCGCATTCTGTCGAAGAAGTGCAGGGTCTACTAAAAGCATTCCGAAAAGAGGGAAGAGACTACTATATACTGGGGAAAGGTTCCAATTTGCTGATTTCGGACGACGGTTTACGGGATCCGGTCATCCTTCTTCGGGAGAATCTTTCCGGAGTGCAATATGAAGAGAATAGGGAGACAGAGGAAGCTTGCTTTACCGCGCTTTCGGGGACGACCCTCTATGCACTTGCAAAGTTTGCGGAAGAGAAGGGATACAGCGGGATGGAACCCTTATCCGGGATTCCGGGTACGGTGGGTGGTGCCGTAAAAATGAATGCCGGTGCCTACAACGCGGAAATAAAAGATGTATTTCTAAGGGGACAGTTCTGTACGGCAGAGGGGGAGATTCTGTCCATGGAGAACAGGGAGATGGACTTCTCTTATCGGCATTCCGCGGTGACGGACGGCATGGTTTGTCTTTCTGCGACCTTTCTTTTGAAAAAAGGCGAGAAGAAAGCGATTCACGAGAAGATGGAAGAGTATCGACTAAGAAGAGCGGAGAAGCAGCCTTTAGAGCTTCCGTCCGCAGGGTCAACCTTTAAAAGGCCGGAGGGAGATTACGCTTCCCGTTTGATAGAACACGCAGGACTCAGAGGATTTCAGATAGAGAATGCGGGAGTTTCCGAAAAGCACTGCGGTTTTGTGGTGAATCTGGGCAACGCGAGCGCAAAAAACATTTATACGGTGATTTTGGAAGTGATTCGGATTGTAAAAGAGAAAGAGGGCGTTCAATTGGAACCCGAGGTGAAGTTGTGGGGGAAGTTTTAGCGAAGAGTGCAACGACATTTTTGATTCTTACCGGGATGAGCGGCGCCGGGAAAACCATTGCCTTAAAAAATCTGGAAGATTTCGGCTTTAATTGCATCGATAATTTACCGGTCGCTTTATTGGATAAGTTTATCGAGCTTTTTTTGCAGAGTAAAAAAAGAGAGCGAGTTGCGCTCGGTATTGACAGTAGAAATATTCAGGATCTGGATCGAATTTCCGAGAGATTACAGTATTGGGAAGAAGAAGCGCAGATTCCGTTTACCATCGTTTTTCTGGATGCGAGAGATGATGTCCTGATTCAGCGCTATAAGGAAACGCGTCGTGCACATCCTCTGGCAAAGGAAGGGCGGATTGAAACCGGTATTGCTTTAGAGAGGAAGAAGCTCGCCTTTCTGCGGGAACACGCCGATATCATCATCGATACGTCGAAACTGCTTACGAGAGACCTCCGGAGACAGCTCTTTTCTATCTTTGTGGAAGATAGAGAATATAAAAATCTGCAAGTCAATATTGTTTCCTTCGGTTTTAAGTATGGTTTGCCCGAGGACCTGGATCTTCTATTTGATGTACGTTTTTTACCGAATCCGTATTATGACAGTGCACTGCGAAACCATACCGGTCTTGAAAAAGAGATTCAGGACTTTGTTTTTCAGGATGGAAACGCGGAGCGTTTTCTGACAAAATTGGAAGACTTATTTCACTTTTTGCTCCCTCTTTATATTGCGGAAGGAAAAAACCAGTTGGTTATCGGGATTGCCTGTACCGGCGGAAAGCATCGTTCTGTGACAATCAGCGAAAAATTGTATCAATCTCTAAAAGAATTTGGAAACATTGGCTTAAATCTGGACCATAGAGATATAAATAAATAATATGAACAGATTAAATCGGGAAAACTGTCAAAATTATTAAATTAGTTAAAAAATATAACAGGACAAAGTGCACAGTGAATAGAAATAAGAAAAAAGAAACTGAGGTGAAAAAACCGTCTTTCACAAGGAGAGTCAGAGCGGAACTGGCAAGAATTGACTTTACACTGGATAGAAAAACCTTTAATATGAAAAAAGATGATAAGGAGAAAAGCAAGGAAGAACTGAGACATTTTTTTCTTGCCGGAGCTTCTGTAACCGATCCGATGAAAGAGTATCATCTGGAATTTTTACCCGGAACTGAGGAAGAGGAAGAGCGGATTGTATCGATTCTGAACCGCTTTTCGATTCAGGTAAAGCATGGGACACGGGGAAAGAATTCCATCTTATACTTGAAGGATGCAGGAGATATCGCGGATGTTTTGAAACTTCTAGGTGCATTCGAGAGCCTGATGGAGTTTGAGAATGCCCGGATATTGAAGGAAGTGAGCGAGAATGTGAACCGCAGGGTGAACTTTGAAGCGGCAAACATCAATCGTACGGTAAAGGCGAGTGTAAAGCAGCAAGAGGATATTCTTCTTATTAAAGAACTCATTGGATTAGACCAAATTGAACCCGGATTAAGAGAGATTGCTGAACAGCGTTTACGGAATCCCGATGCATCCCTGGAAGAGCTTTCACAGGGTCTGATTACGCCCATTAGTAAAAGCGGGGTAAATCATCGACTGCGTAAATTGGCGAAGATAGCAAAAGGACTTCAGGAGGAGTTTTCCCGGTAGGACGGCAAGAAATCACGCTGCATTTGGGATACTCGATGAATAGGGAGGCATGATAACATGAAAGACAATAACATCACGGTAAACTTACCAAAGAACGCGGAGGATCATCCTGTAGCAATGCTCGTGCAGATTGCCAGCCGCTTTCAGTCCAGAATTTATATGTCGGAAGGAAGCCGGAGAGTGAATGCAAAGTCTATTATGGGCATGATGGCACTCGGTTTGAATAACGGCTCAGAACTTTATGTTTCCGCGGAAGGAGAGGATGAGGACGCAGCGATTACGGCAATCAGCGACTATCTTCTCGGGGAAGCTATCTAAGTCTCTAGGACTTTTGCTTTCCTTTTTCGGGAATTTTTCTTTAGAGAAGGAACGAGAGGCTGCGTGGTAGACGAGAGTTACTCGTTATGTATAGAAGCGGCTTGTTCGGTACAAATTTTGGGATAGGATAGGCTGTAAGGGGAAGGGCTTTCGGGGAAGATGTCTCGAAAGCCCTTCCTTTAGTACAAAGCGCTGGACGGAAGAGATAGAGGAAGATATGGCATTTACCCATTTACATGTACACAGTAGCTATAGTTTGTTGGACGGTGCGGGGAAGATTCCGGAGATGATTGCCCGGATCAAAGAACTCGGCATGGATTCCTGTGCGCTTACGGATCATGGCGTGATGTATGGCGTTATCGATTTTTATAAGGAAGCCAAAAAGCAGGGCATTCATCCGATTCTGGGGTCTGAAATTTATCTTACGGAACACATGGAAGAGAAAAGCGTGCAGAAGGGAGAAGCGCGGTATTTTCATCTGGTACTTCTTGCGGAAAATGAGACCGGATTTCACAATCTCATGAAACTGGTTTCCCTGGGCTTTACCGAAGGGTATTACTATAAACCGAGGGTGGATTACGCGGTACTGGAGAAGTACCATGAGGGAATTATTGCATTATCCGCCTGTCTTGCGGGGGAAGTTTCCAGAGCACTTCGCGAGGGGAACTATGAGAAGGCGAAAGAAGCGGCGCTTCACTATGAAGGCATCTTCGGCAAAGGAAATTTCTTTCTGGAGATGCAGGATCATGGCTATCCGGAGCAGAAGCTCGTGAACCAGGGGATGCGGAGATTGCACGAAGAAACGGGGATTCCGCTCGTTGTGACGAACGATATTCACTATACCTACAAAGAAGATGCGAAACCGCACGATATCCTTCTCTGCTTGCAGACCGGAAAGAAGTTGCAGGATGAGGACAGGATGCGCTACCCCGGAGGACAGTTCTATATTAAAAGTGAGGAAGAGATGCGAACCCTCTTTCCTTACGAAGAAGCGCTCGAGAATACGGAAAAAATAGCCAAGCGCTGTCAGGTGGAGATTCGTTTCGGGGAATATCATCTTCCGAAGTATGCGGTACCGGAAGGGTATAGTTCGGACAGTTATCTGGTAGATCTTTGTCTGAAAGGGCTGGAAAAAAGATACGGTGCGGAGGCGGAGAAATACAGGGAAAGACTGGACTACGAACTGAACATCATCCGCTCTATGGGCTTCGTCGATTATTTTCTGGTGGTTTGGGACTATATTAATTTTGCAAAAACGAACGGCATTGCCGTAGGACCGGGGAGAGGGTCGGCAGCAGGCTCTATCGTGGCGTATGCAATAGGGATTACGGATGTTGACCCGATTCGGCACCAGCTTCTTTTTGAACGATTTTTAAACCCGGAGAGAGTCACCATGCCCGATATAGACGTGGACTTCGAGTATGAAAGAAGACAGGAAGTCATTGACTATGTAGGGAGAAAATATGGAAAAGAACAGGTTAGTCAGATTATTACGTTCGGTACGTTGGCGGCACGTGGAGTGATACGGGATGTAGGGAGAGTCCTGGATATTCCCTATGCGAAGTGCGATCAGCTTGCCAAGCTGGTGCCGGCGGAGTTGAATATGACGCTCGAGAAGGCGCTGTCCATGAGTAAGGAACTGAAATCGCTTTACGACGGAGAGGAGGAAACGAAGAATTTACTGGATTTGTGTCTTCGTCTGGAAGGTCTTCCAAGACACAGTTCCATGCATGCAGCCGGTGTTGTGATTGCGGGCAGTCCGGTATCGGACTATGTTCCGCTGGCAAGAGCGCAGGACGGTTCGGTGACGACCCAGTTCACCATGACGACCATTGAAGAATTGGGCCTCTTAAAGATGGATTTTCTGGGACTCCGGACTTTGACAGTCATCCAGGATGCCATCCGCTTTGTGGAGAAGAACAGAGGGGTGAAGATCGATCTCGAGAAGCTGGACTACAGTGATGAAGAAGTCTACAAGATGCTTTCCCGCGGGGATTGTGCAGGGGTGTTTCAGCTTGAATCTTCCGGAATGGTGAACTTTATGAAGCGTTTGCAGCCCTCTTCCCTGGATGATATTATTGCCGGTGTCGCCTTGTATCGGCCGGGACCCATGGATTTCATTCCGGATTATATTGCCGGCAAGAAAAATCAGGACCGGGTGCAGTATGATTGTCCGGAAATGGAGCCGATTCTGAAGAATACTTACGGGGTAATCGTCTACCAGGAGCAGGTTATGCAGATTGTGCGTGATCTTGCGGGATTTACGATGGGGCGCTCGGATCTCCTGCGCCGTGCCATGAGTAAGAAGAAGCTCAGTGTCATGGAGAAGGAGAGACAGAATTTCGTTTATGGCAATCAGAAAGAGGGTATTTACGGCTGCCTTTCGAAAGGAATTTCGGAAGAAGTGGCAAATCGAATTTATGATAAGATGATTGATTTTGCCAACTATGCCTTCAACAAGTCTCATGCGGTGAGCTATGCTTTGCTTTCCTATCAGACCGCTTTTCTGAAGTGCTATTATGCGCCGGAATTTTATGCTGCGACGATGAGTTCTTTCATGGACAATTCCGTGAAAACAGCAGAGTATATCGAAGTGGCGAGGGAAGAAGGAATTCCGATTTTAGCGCCGGATATTAATGAAGCGGAAGTCGGATTTTCGGTAAAAGGGAAGGAAATACGCTATGGCCTGTCCGCGGTTAAAGGAGTGGGAAGAAGTGCCGCGGAAGTCATTCTGGACGAGCGGAAGAAAGGACAGTTCAAGGATTTTGAAGATTTTGTTCTGCGTATGAGTCAGCGCAGACTGAATCGAAGGGCGATGGAATCCTTTATTTATGCGGGAGCTCTAGACAGTTTGGAAGGGAATCGCAGAGAGAAGATTGTCATGCTTTCGGAGGTTTTGGAAAAAGCCCAGAAGGGAAAGCAAAACACGATTCCGGGACAGATGAGTCTTATGGATCTTTTTGGAGAAGATGCGGTAGAAAAAACGGAGTTTGCCCTCCGTTTTCCGGACCTTCCGGAATTTCCGAAAGCAGAACTCCTTCGAAATGAGAAAGATGCCCTTGGCGTGTATCTTTCAGGGCACCCTCTGGATGGAGATAAAAATCTTCTGAAAGCGCTTTGTACCAGAAAGATGCGGGATTTTTCCGAAGAAGCGCAGGAAATGCAGAAGGAAGAAGGCGTGAAGGATGATGAACTCTGCATTGTGGGGGGAATCCTTACGGGAATCAATAAGCGGATTACGAAGAAGAATGATATGATGGCGTTTCTGACTCTGGAAGACAACAGCGGCGCAGTCGAGGTGGTGGCCTTTCCGAAGGTATTTGAAAGTGCGAAGGAGTTTCTGGAAGAAGACCGAAAGCTCTTTGTGAAAGGAAGAATCCAAAAGAAGGATGAAGGAGAAGCCAAGCTGATTGCCGAGCGTATTATAGCCTTTGAAAATTTGCCGAAAGAAATTTGGATTCAATTTGCCAATAAGAAGGCTTACGAAGAGAAAGAGGAGGAACTCCGTCATATTTTGAAGGAGCGTCCCGGAGACACGGAAGTGATTCTCTTTCTGAAAGAAGAAAAAGCGGTGAAGCATCTTCCGAGAGAGTTCTCCATTCGAATGGATGAAAGAACGAAGGAAGATCTGGAACTGTTCTTTGGGAAAGAAAATATCAAAGAGAAGGCAAAATCCTTGAAATTCCTATAGGAATACAGTAATATATTGTCTCTGTTTAGAGAAGTGAAGGAAAACAGTCGTATTTACAGAGGAAACCCTGTAAAGAGAGAAGGAGAGGGAAATATGGCAAAGACGGCAGTAAAAACAATCGGAGTCCTGACATCCGGAGGAGATGCACCGGGCATGAATGCAGCGATTCGCAGTATTGTGCGAACAGCCATTCACCACGGCTTGAATGTAAAAGGGGTTATGCGCGGTTATGCCGGCCTTTTGGAAGAAGAAATTGTAGACATGGACAGTCACTCCGTGTCGGACATCATCAGCCGCGGCGGAACCATACTCTACACTGCCCGTTGTAAGGAGTTCACGACAGAGGAAGGACAGAAGAAGGGTGCTGAAATCTGTAGAAAGCACGGAATCGACGGTATGGTCATCATCGGCGGAGACGGCTCTTTCATGGGTGCAGGGAAGCTTTCCGCCCTTGGAATCAATACCATCGGTGTGCCCGGAACCATTGACCTCGATATTGCCTGTACCGACTATACCATCGGTTTTGATACTTCCATCAATACAGCCATGCAGGCGATTGATAAGATAAGGGATACCTCCACTTCTCATGAGCGTTGTTCTATTATTGAAGTGATGGGTAGACGTGCCGGTTACATTGCCCTTTGGTGCGGTATTGCAAACGGTGCCGAAGAGATTTTACTGCCGGAGAAATATGACGGAGATGAGCAGGCCATCATCAACCGGATCATCGAAAGCAGGAAGAAGGGAAAGAAGCACTATATCATTGTGAATGCGGAGGGTATCGGTCATTCCTCATCTATGGCGAGCCGGATTGAAGCGGCAACGGGTATTGAAACGAGAGCAACCATCCTGGGACACATGCAAAGAGGCGGTTCTCCAACCTGTAAAGACCGCTATTATGCATCGATTATGGGAGCCAGAGCAGTGGAACTCCTGGTGGAAGGGAAGTCCAACCGTCTTGTAGCCTATAAGAAGGGCGCCTTTGTCGATTACGACATCCAGGAGGCTTTGCAGATGAAGAAGGACATTCCGGAGGAGCAGTTCCGGATTGCACAGCTTCTGGTTCGATAAGCCGCGGTGCTTTGGCAGTTCATCTCGGATAATTAAGAGGAAGGGGATTTCTTTAGCAGGCTGAGTCTAAGAGAACTCTTCCTTTTTTAGCGCTTGATTTGTCTTTGCAATAGGAAGACGGACAAAGGAGGGAGTTAAGTATCAGTACGGAAAATGGAAAAAGAATAGCGGAGGAACATGGGATTCGCGATTTTTCGATAGAAGCCGGTAAGGCGCTCTTTCATCCTGTACGAATCGGCGCATGCGAACTTCCGGGAAATATTCTGATGGCGCCGATGGCGGGGGTAACGGATCTTCCCTACCGCCTCCTTTGCAAAGAGATGGGAGTGAGTCTTTCCTGTACGGAGATGGTTTCCGCGAAGGCGATTCTTTATGGAAATAAGAATACGGATTCTCTTCTGGAAAAAGGAGGGGAACCCGGCCTTCGGGCAGTGCAGCTTTTCGGGGCGGATCCGGAAATTATGGCGGAGATGGCAAAGCGCGTAGAAGACGATTTCGATATCCTGGATGTCAATATGGGGTGTCCGGTGCCGAAGGTGGTAAGAAATCATGAGGGTTCCGCCCTTATGGAAGACTTGCCTCTTGCCGAGAAGATACTGAGCCGCATGGTACAGGCGGTGGATAAGCCGGTCACCGTAAAATGCAGGATCGGTTTTACGGATTCCCATATTAATGTTTTAGAGTTTGCACGCTGTGCGGAAAGTGCCGGTGTTTCCGCCATTGTCATTCATGGAAGAACAAGAGAGCAGTACTATCGTGGAAAAGCAAACTGGGAATGGATTCGAAGGGCGAAGGAAGTCGTGCAAATTCCTGTTTTTGGAAATGGAGACATTTTCACGGAGGAAGACGCGGAGGCGATGCTCCTTTCTACCGGAGCGGACGGAATCGCACTCGCTCGAGGTATTCAGGGGAATCCCTTTCTTATTAGAAGGATTCGGGAGTATCTCGGCAGGGGAGAGAAGCTTCCGCCGATTACGAAAGAGGAGCGGAAGGAAATGATGCTTCGGCACCTTTCTCTTATGCAGGAAATCAAAGGAGAACATCTTGCCCTTCTGGAGATGCGGAAGCACCTTTCCTGGTACATGGAGGGAATGCCGGGCAGTGCGGCTTGGCGAAAGAAGCTGAATCAGGAGCAGGAACTTTCCGCCGTCTACGAAATGGTGCGGGAACTGTAGAAATGGATTGACTTATTGGAACCTCGTTGATAAAATAGCAATTCGTATTGAAAAGAAACGGCTTCCGGCAGTCCGGGAGCCGTATTCTTAACGAGTATGGCAGACTGTAGATATAGAGTGCGCGAGCTATTCAAGCTCTTTTCCTGCTTTGGAAAAAGAGGCAGGGAGGCTTTCACTATAAGGATAGGAAGAGCGCATTTTTACATATATTTATAAAAATAAAAAAGAAAGTAAATTAAAAGAAAGGGCGGATATTGATTGTGGCAGAAGAAAAGAAGAACCTCCTTACAAGAGCGGGATTAAATAAGCTGGAGAAGGAGCTACACGACTTAAAAGTCAACAGAAGACAGGAAATTGCGGGGAAGATTAAGGAAGCCAGAGAACAGGGCGACTTGTCGGAGAACGCAGAGTACGATGCGGCGAAGGATGAACAGAGAGAGATTGAAGAGCGAATCGTTGCTATTGAAACCCTCTTAAAGAATGCGGAAGTGGTGGACGATGCCGAAGAAGGGACGATTAACATCGGCTGCAAAGTCAAGCTCTATGACAAGGAGTTTGATGAAGAAGTAGAATATCATATCGTGGGCTCTACAGAAGCGAATTCCTTGCAGGGAAAGATTTCGAATGAGTCTCCGGTGGGAATGGCGCTTCTCCATCACAGAGCGGGAGATACGGTGAAAGTGGAGACCCAGGCAGGAGATATGGAGTACAAGGTGCTGTCTGTGGAGCGTTCCGGAGAGGAATAAACTTTTTTAAGCGTTTCATTGTGGAAAATTAAAAATAGAGCATGAAGGAAAGGATGAACCATGGGCGAGAACGAGATGCGGAACACGAATGCACAGGATATGAACCATATTTTGAAGGCAAGATATGACAAATTGAAAGAATTGCAGGAAGCGCAGACGGACCCCTTTGTGATTACAACAGCGAAGCAGACCCATCATTCAGAGGAGATTAAATCCCATTTTTCCGATTTGGAAAATAAAGAAGTTGTCATAGCCGGACGTGTTGTGGCAAAGCGTGTTATGGGCAAAGCCGGCTTCCTTCATGTACAGGACCGAGATGGAAAAATTCAGGTTTATGTGAGTCGGGAAAGTCTTGGAGAAGAGGAATACAAGGCCTATAAGAAACTGGATATCGGAGATATCGTAGAAGTTTCCGGTTATGTCTTTAAGACGCAGACAGGGGAAATCTCGATTCACGGGGAGAAGATTGTCTTACTTTCCAAGTCTCTCTATCCGCTTCCGGAAAAGTTCCACGGTTTGCAGGATACGGATACCCGTTATCGCCAGCGTTATGTAGACCTGATTATGAATGAGGATAGCCGTACCGTTTTCATGAAGCGTTCCCAGATTCTTCGGGAAATCCGGAACTTCCTTGCCGGAAGAGATTTCCTGGAGGTAGAGACACCGATGCTGGTGGAAAATGCGGGCGGAGCTGCGGCACGTCCCTTTGAAACCCATTACAATGCTTTAAATGAGGACGTAAAGCTTCGTATTTCCCTGGAGCTTTACTTGAAGCGTCTGATTATCGGCGGTATGGAGCGCGTATATGAAATCGGAAGAGTATTCCGGAACGAGGGAATTGATACCCGTCATAACCCGGAGTTTACCCTGATGGAGCTCTATCAGGCTTATACCGACTACAACGGGATGATGGAGCTTACCGAGTCCATGTTCCGGTATCTTGCGGAAAAGGTTTGCGGAACGCTGCACATCAGCTATCAGGGAACCCCTATTGATTTGGAGAGTCCTTTCCGTCGCCTCACGATGACCGAGGCGATCAAGGAGTATGCCGGCATTGATTTTGATAAAGTGACAAGCCTTGAAGAAGCAAGAGCCCTTGCGAAAGAAAAGGAGATTGCTTTTGAGGAGCGTCACGGTATCGGCGATATCGAGAATCTTTTCTTTGAAGAGTTCTGCGAGGAGAAGCTGATTCAGCCGACTTTTATCATGGATCACCCATTATCCATTTCTCCGCTCACGAAGAAGAAGCCGTCCGACCCGACGAAGGTAGAGCGTTTCGAACTTTTCATCTACGGAAGAGAGATGGCAAATGCTTATTCCGAGTTGAATGACCCGATTGATCAGAGAGAGCGTTTCAAGGCACAGGATGCTTTGGCTGATGCGGGAGATGAGGAAGCAAACCACACCGACGAAGACTTCCTTCATGCTATGGAAATCGGTATGCCGCCAACGGGCGGAATCGGCTACGGTATCGACCGTCTGGTGATGCTTCTTACCGATGCGGCTTCCATCCGTGATGTACTGCTCTTCCCCACAATGAAGCCCCTCGAGAAGAAGGATGAAAGTGAAGAAAAGAAGAAGGTAGAATCCGGAGCAGAAAACGAAAATAACGGTTTCTTTACGCCGAATAACAAGATTGATTTTTCAAACGTGAAGATTGAGCCTCTCTTCGAAGAACAGGTTGACTTTGAGACCTTCAGTAAGTCCGACTTCCGTGCGGTAAAGGTAAAGGACTGCTTTGCCGTTCCAAAGAGTAAGAAGCTTTTACAATTTACCTTGGACGACGGAACAGGCGTGGACAGAACGATTCTTTCCGGAATTCATGCATACTATGAGCCGGAAGAGTTGATTGGAAAGACCTTGATTGCCATCACAAATCTTCCAAAAAGAGCAATGATGGGAGTAGAGTCCTGCGGTATGCTGCTTTCTGCAATCAACAACAAGAAGGACAGTGATGAGGAAGAGTTGCACCTCTTGATGGTAGACAACCATATCCCGGCAGGAGCGAAGTTATATTAGTATTTTTTGTTGAACTATTTTGAAGACAAAGAGATTATGCCTTGTGGCGGATGAAGTTAACTTCATCCGTCATTTTATATAAAAAAGAATTGATGATTTGCAAAGACTTGTTTCATCCCGTGTGCTATTATAAACTTAGTAATCGAATGTAGATGAATAGATAGTTAATTAAAGAAAAGAGGTTACCTATGAGAATACTATTTAAGCTTGTCTTGTTTCCTATTAGTCTTCTATTATCGGTTTGCACTGCTTTTCTAACATTTTTGCTAAGTATAGGAGTGGCTATCTTGTATTTATTGATGATTCTTTGCATTTTTGTAGCAATAGGTTCTTTTCTATTCTTTCAGGACGGAAGAGTTGCATTGGAGGCATTAATTGTTGGCTTTATCCTCAGTCCCTATGGATTACCTATGATAGGTGCAACAATGATTGCTTTCCTGGAAGTGCTAAATCAGAGAATACGATCTTTTTAAGAAAAGAGAAGTGAATTTATATGAAGAAGGCGATAGAAAGTTCTATCGTCTTTTTTCATACCTAAAATTGTGTAAAAAAATAAAAAGGAGAGAAGATGTGGAGTTTGATTATTTTTATAACCGAGATGGTGAGCGATTTAGCTACTATATGCTTCCTAAGATTCTTGTGACTGATGGAAAGTTTCAATCCTTATCTTCAGATGCCAAGATTCTTTATGCCTGTTTACTTGAGAGAACGGCTTTATCCTTAAAAAATAAATGGATTGATCATGAGAATAGAATATACATCATTTTTACTTTGGAAGAGATTATGGAAGTCTTAGGTAGATCTAATAAAACAGCTGTAAAAGTTTTAAATGAATTAGACAGCAGTACAGGAGGACTAGGGCTTATAGAGAGAAAGAAGCAGGGTTTAGGAAAGCCAAATATCATTTATGTAAAGGATTTTCTAAGTATCTTTTCTTTCGAAGGTAAAAACTACAGTTCAGAAGTGAAGAATCTACATACAAGAAGTGAAGAAGTTACACTTCAGGAAGTGAAGAAAATACACGGAACTAATTCTAATACTAATAAACATGAGAGTAATCATCCTGATTTTAGATTTGGAAAAAAATCATATGGGATTTTCCAAAACGTTTTTTTAAGAGATGAGGATATAAGAGAATTGAAAGGAGTTCTAGTTAAGGATTTTTCAAACTATGTGGAAAGGTTGTCAGCATATCTTAAGAGTACGGGAAAGACTTACAAAGACCATAAGGCAACTATCCTTTCCTGGTTTTATAAAGATCAGGGAAATCGGAGGGGAATAAAAGCTTCCAACATTCCCAGTTTGGAAGAATACGATAAAGGAGAGCATTTATAATGAGTGAAATGAAAAGGACCTGGATTGAGGGCGTGGAGTATTCCTACGATGCAAATGAAGAATATGAAAAGGATGGACATGTTTACTGTAAGACCTGTCATGAAAGAAAAGACGGAAAGATTTTGGAGTTCTTTGGTGGGAAGATGATTTGTCGTGTATCTTGTCATTGTGACAAACAGAGAGAAGAAAAAGAAGCTAAGAGACAGAAGCAATTGGAAATAGAACGTCTCAAGAGTAGTTGTTTTAGTTCCAGAGCCGAATGGGAGTATAACTTTTTGAATTATCAAGGAGAAGAAAATCAAAGTCTTCTTATTGCCAAGAACTTTGTGAAGGATTATGAGCAAATGAAGAAAGAAAATGTTGGACTTCTTTTTTATGGCTCTGTTGGAAGCGGAAAGACTTATCTTGCCTGTTCTATTGCCAATGCTCTAATAGAGCAATATCAAGTACCTGTTAAGATTCGAAATTTTTCGCAGATTATGAATGAAATGCAAAAATGTGGTTTTGACTTTGATAAGAATGCCTATATTGAATCTTTGGTTAATACTTCCGTACTGATTTTAGATGACCTGGGAATTGAAAGGGACACAAGCTATGCAAAGGAGCAGGTGTACAACATTGTGAACAGCCGGTACTTAAGAAGAAAGCCGACTATATTCACCACAAATCTATCTTATGACACTATCCAAAACTGTATTGAAAGTGTGGAGTATCAAAGAATTTATTCAAGAATTATAGAGATGTGTATTCCGGTTATGGTTGTGGGGCAGGACTATAGGAAACAAATTCAAAAAGAGAAGCTTTCTCGAAATAAAGAGCGATTATTGAGCGGAGGTGAAAGAACATGATCAATGAAGAAGTATCCGATAAAACTCTTAACTTAGAAATAAAGGCAGCTAAAATTACTGCAAAACTGATTATTCAACAGATAAAGAAATTACTAAAAGAAGCTAAAAAATTTGGGGGAATGGAGAAATTTGTCAGTGAAAAGGGTAATGAAGTGAAGCTGAAGGACTTGGTTCAGAAAGGACAGCTAGAAGAAATTTCCATTGGAGAAACAGAGCTTAAAAGCCTGAAAAAAGAATTGAACAAATATGGTGTTAAGTTTTCTGTTATGAAAGATAAGAAGACAAAGCAGTATTCCCTATTTTTTCAAGCAAAAGATGTAAAAATTATGGACAAGGCATTTAAAAAGGTCCTGGCAGACTTGGAGAAAAAAACAGAAAGGAAGGAGTCCATCCATAAGAACCTTGAGAAGTTCAAAGAAATGGTGAAGAACATTATTTTCAAAGATAAAATCAAGAATAAGCAGAAGGAGCAAAGCCTATGATGGAGAAGATTTTAAAAGATAGTAAAAGCTTATCCAAAATGCATGGTTAAGAAATGGAAATTTGCTTTTTATTAAAAAATATGGTAAGATATAGACAACCGATCGGTAAATTAAGAAAGTGGATAGCTATAGACGTGCCACTCTATAAATCTAACATTCTATAAATCAGAGAAATGGGACTTTCAAGAATGAGAGCAAATTAAGAGAGATAGAAAAGTCCATTTCCACATTGCAAACTGTAGGTAATATAGCTATTACTTAGGAGTTTTTCTTTATCAAGCCTTTGCTTTTCTTGTAGAAGTAAAAATCAATACCAAGATTATTATCAATAGCTGAGCATTAGATTAATTAACATAGGAAAAAAAGATGATATTTTGTGAATTATGGAAATGCTAAGGGAAAGGAAAATAGATAGAGTATTAGTTTTAAAGTTAAGGTTTATATTAAAAGTTTTCAGAAAAATAAGTATAGGAGGTAAACATGAAAAAATAAAAGAAGGTATACAGGGATTAAAGGAGATTAAAAATCAGACATATACAAGAAGTGTAGGATCGACAGTAGCCTGTCTTGGAGTTCTGTTAGGAATTAATAGGGCAGTAGCCTATATAATTGCTGGAACTTGCACAACAGCCTGTTCAGCCGCTCCTGTCACTGGTGCAGTGTGTGCAGCCTGTATTGGAGGAATTTGTGCCATTGGAGCAGGGGATATAGTTGGAATAGTGACTTGTTTTAAGAGTTAGGATGGTGAGTAAAGATGAAAGAAGAATATAAAAAAGCTATCTTTGTATTAGTGGTTTGTGCCATCGGGACTATTATAATATGTTTTATACCTTCTCTTTTCCGATGATACATCCAACAATTTTACAGTATTCGCTTAACGAATAATCGAATTAAAAAGGTAGTTTATAAGAACTGGAACAAGGAAACATGTTATTGCTTTCAAAATGGGAAATAACTGGAGTAAGATAAATATTATTCTATCAGTTTTCGAGAGGATATTATGTTGAGAATAATAGTAAGTGTATTATGGCTTATAACGGTTGTATTTATGTGGTTACCTAATGTGTGCAAAAATCAGCTTATGAAAGCTAATGAACGACAAATAATCAAGATACTAGCTACAATTTCTGCTGTTTTGACAGTATGCTACGTTTTTCTTGGATGAATGAGAAATATAAATAACAAAGAAAAGGCCATTTATCTATCAAGATTTTGGCCTTTTTGAATATAAATAATATCTGTATGGAGAGAACAGAGTGAAGGAATTAGTAAGAAAAAATAACAGTGAAAAGTTAGAACAGGAAGAAAAAATAAGAAAGCAAGACATCTTCGTAAAAAGGAGAGTGGCCTATGATTGAGAAGATTGTAAAGGATATCAAAGGACTGTGTAAGGTGCAGGATAAGGCAATGTTTGCAAAGCAAAATATTCCCTATCTTGCATTTTTCTATTAGAGAAAAAAGAGAGCCTTTATTAAGGTTTAGCTTAATACACAAAATTATTTACAGATCCTTTTAAAGAGTTGAAATGGTGTAATGACATTAATTAAAGAGGCTCTTTGAAGAGATAGTTATACAACATTTCCGCAAATTCATTAATTACTTTTTCTTTGTTTTGTGTTTCATCAGGATAAAAAGCTAGTTCATGAACTATACTTTCCACAGTTGTATGAATTATAAATGATGCTGTGGAAAGGTCTTTTATCTTGAGATTTGGACTATAAAATTCAAGCAATGAGAGAATTTTATTTGTAGCAAATATGCGATAAGGCTTTTCAAGTTCACGAAAATCATCGCTTTGATAAGAAAGAGCCGTAATTTTCTTTTGAAACAATGTTAGATAACTGTGACTATCTAAGATAAATTTAATATATTTTTTAATTATTTCAAAGAATGAAAATTGTGATAAATCTTCTGGAATGATTTTTTCTAAGATATTTGAATAAAGATCTTTTACAAGCTCATCATAAATTGCTTTTTTATTTGGATAGTAGCTATAAAGCGAACCAATGGATACGCCCGCAGTTTTTGCAATTTCATTTGTACTTACATTTGCATAATCTTTCTCTGAAAAAAGGAGAAGAGCAGTATTTTTTATGAGGTTTTTTCTTTCGATACTTCTTTTTTGTTTCGGTATTCTAGTATTCTTTTGTTTTGATTCTTTACTTTTCATAACATCTCCAATACGCAACAGTGGGGATTAAATTTTTTGTAATAACGATGAGTCTCTCAATTAAAATCTTGTACAAATCTAGATTTTACAGACTAAATTAATTAAACAAAAACCTTCCAATATAAATGTATCATGTTCATTAAAAAAATCAAGAACATAATACGAGCGACTACTCATATTATATTGACAAAACAGCAAAAAAGAAGCATTATTAATATGAGCTATAGCTCATATTAATAATACGCTTTAATAAGCCATATACTTGCAATAACAGGCACCTGACGTGATTAAGAGCAATGGGAAAACCCAATATATAGTTTAAAAATTATGTTATGCAGAAAGGAGAAAAAAAGATGAGTTTTATTCGTTTTCAAAATGTAACAAGAGAATATCATGTTGGAAGCAATGTAATAAAGGCTCTGAATAATGTGAATTTAGAAATTAGACAAGGTGATTTTACAGTGATTTTAGGACCTTCCGGTTCAGGAAAATCTACTTTTTTAAATCTTCTTGGAGGTATGGATTATGTTACGAGAGGAGAGATTTATGTAGGAGAGAACAATATATCAAAATTTACCAATAAGGAACGCACTCTTTATCGTCGCAAAGATATTGGTTTTGTTTTTCAATTTTATAATCTTATACCGACTCTTACAGCTTATGAAAATGTAGATATGGTATCCAAATTATCTGATGTTTCCATTTCAGCTGATGAAGCATTAGAAATGGTAGGATTGAAAGACAGAGCAGAAAATTTGCCGTCTCGCTTATCGGGAGGAGAGCTTCAGAGAGTATCCATAGCAAGAGCTCTTTGCAAGAATCCTAAGCTGCTTCTTTGTGATGAACCTACAGCGGCTCTTGACAGCGAAACCGGGAAAAAAGTTTTAATTACGCTTTCTTCCATGGCAAAAGATTATGGCCATACAGTAGTTTTGGTAACTCACAATGCTGCATTGGCACCTGCGGCAGATAGACTTATCAGACTTAGAGATGGTGAAGTCAGTGAAATTATGGATCAGAAAAATCCTATTTCTATGGAGGAGGTTTTCTGGTAATGAAATATTTAAATAAAAAATTTATTAGAGATATCATGCAACAGTGGAAACAGTTTGTGTCGGTACTTATTATGGCTCTTATCTCGGTTTCGATTTACTGTGGAATGAGTTCAGTGTGGACTGGGATGGATGAATCATATACTGATTACAAAGAAAAAACTAACTTAGCAGATGCTTATATCGATGGGGTAAATATAAGCGATGAAGATATCTCAAATATAAAAAAATTGCCTTATGTAAATCAGGCTGAAGGATCAATGTTTGTTAAGTTTAATACGAAAATTGATAATGAAGATTCAGAGCTTTATATTAATTCATTTACAAACAGCACTAAAAAACTCATGAATCCGCTCCTTAGAAGCGGGCACCCCCTAAAAGATGATGAAGAAGGTATATGGATTGACGAAGATTACGCCAAGATACACAATCTGAAAGAGGGTGATAAGATTGTACTTGAGTTTAAGGGGATTAAGAAGAAAGTAAAGATTTTGGGGACTGTTCTCGATGCAGAAAATATATATTTTATTACTTCTTATGCAGAAACTGTTCCGGATCATAAACGACACGGTTATGCTTATATAAGTGAAAAATATATAAATAAAATTTTGGGAATAGTATCTTATAATCAAGTGAGACTTGATTTACTGAAAAAACCGGTTTCCAAGTCAAAGCTGGAAAAAGATATTAAACGGATAATGGGAGATTCTTTTTCATCAGTAGTCATGAAGGAGAATAAAATTTCTATCACTCAGGTTGATGAGGAAATAAATCAAATTCACAAAATGGCGATGCTGTTTTCAATTGTATTTATCTTGTTATCAATTTTATCAATTTATACTACGATGAGCCGTCTTATAAGTAATCAGATGGTTCAGATTGGCACACTTAAATCTTTAGGATTTTACGACAGACAAATTTATTTTCACTATGGAGCATATGGATTTTTGGTGGCTATCATAGGAAGCCTTGTTGGGTTGATTTTCGGATATACAGTGGTGGCAAATCTTGTTATGAATATAAAAAAGGCGACACTAACGCTTCCTATATGGAAAAAATCCTTTGGCATAGATAGTATGATCTTGATTGTACTGATTCTTACGGTTTGTACCTTGGCTGCGATTATTACTACAAGGAAGGTGGTTAAAAACAATCCTTCTTTTACAATTAAAGGCATGCTCGATAAGAAGTCAAGTGGTCCCGGGATATACAAAAAATCAAGATTGTCATATGATTGGCTTTGGACGCTCAGGAGCATTCGCATTCATCCAATCAGAACATTCATGAGTATAACTGCAATCGTGGGAAGCATTGTGTTGATGGTTGCCGGTCTTGGTGTGTGGGATTCTCTTTATAGTTCATATCAAGATGTTTATAATAATGAATTCTGTTATAAGTATATTGGACAGGTATACGGAGAATCTTATAATAATTTAAGTCGCAAATTTAATTCTTTTGATGTTCAGTTTGCACAGAGTGAAACGGCTGATTTTTCTTTCCACGGAATTGAAAAATCGGGTTCTCTTTTAGTACTTGATTCGGGTGACAAAATTAGAATTTTTGACGCAAAATCAAAAAAGAAAATCAGGATAGAAAAAGATGAGGTAGCAATTGCTTCTCAGTTGGCAGAACAACTTGATGTTAAAGTTGGAGATAAGATTGCATATAAGACTAAGAGTTCATTAAACGAGCATAGGGTTACTGTTACGGCAATCGTGGATGCAAAGATCCCTCAAGGTATTTTTATATACAAAGATAAGGTAAAAAACTTTGAACCTAACACAATTTATATAGGAGATAGTGAAGCTTATGAACAAGCAAAAAAAGAAGAATCAATAAGCAATATAATATCTATAAAAAAGCAACAGGACAACATGAAGGAGATGATGGATAGCGTTCATTCAATTATGTATATATTGATTGTGGCAGCATTTGTATTAAGTGTCGTTATTCTATATAATCTTGGTATCTTGTCATATCTTGAACGTTATCGTGAATATGCCACAATGAAGGTCATAGGATTTAAACATAGTGAAATTATGGGAATGGTATTTAAGGAGAGTGTTCTAAATCTTTTGACTGGATTTGTTATAGGAATTCCTTTGAGCAAGCAGTTCTTGAAGTTATATATAAGGGTTGTTTCCATGGATAGTATGGAATGGACTCCTATTATTGCTAAAGACCATTTTTTGATAGTTATATTCTGTGTTATAGGATTTTCTGTTTTAGTCAATTTGGTTGTTTCTATGAGAATAAGAAAAATTGACATGGTTGAAGCGTTAAAATCTATTGAATAAGGGAGACGGTGAATATAGGGGTATTGTAT
>JABZIV010000027.1 GCA_015258095.1 Lachnospiraceae bacterium | reverse complement strand
GCATTACAGGGAAAGGATTTTAAAAAGACTTGGAGGTCTACCCTTCCTTTTCTTATTTTTGTGCTTTTATTGTTTCTTTCTATTCTGCGGGTCTTTCCGATTTTTCTTTGCTTCCTTCTTTTGCTTCTTTACAGTCTTCTTTTTAATAGGGATATTTTTAGAAAAGTGGATTATTTTCTCCTTGTTTTTCTAGTTTTGCTTTTCTTTATACGGGGAAATCTCTTCACTATGCATAAGATTCCCAACCTTTTATCCCGCTTTATTCAGGGAAGAGAAACGTCGAGAGCGCTGATTCTATCGACTTTTTTTACAAGGCTTCCCACCACTGTGCTGCTCGCAGATATCAGCACCAAGGGAAGACAACTGATTATTTCTTCCATCCTTTCAGCGCTTCATCCGCTTGCTTTGAATTACAGCGGTGTGATTGCTTATACGATGATGAAGAATCGACCGCATTGGAAAGTGTTTCTTTTGCACTATCTCTTTCTGCACATACAGATGCTTCTACTTTTTGTCTTTCTGGCATTTTTTACCGGAAATTTATAGGAACGTTTATCTATGAAAATTTATTTTGCCCCTTTGGAATCGATCAGTTCTTATCCGCTTAGGAATACGCATTCCCGCTTTTTCCCCGGAATAGACAAATATTTTACGCCGTTTATCTCCGCCAACGAAGAAGGGCATTACAGCGGTCGAATTGCTCGAGATTTGGATCCGGAAAATAACACGCAACTATCCCTTGTCCCGCAGATTATGGGAAAGAATCCGGAAGCGGTGAAGGAAGTGCTGCACTATCTCGCAGAGCGGGGATATCATGAGATCAACTTAAACATGGGGTGCCCGAGCGGTACGGTTGTTGCGAAAGGGAAAGGGGCAGGTATGCTTCGAGACCTCTATCTTTTGGAAGATTTTCTCACTTCTCTCTTTTCCGTTCTGCCTAAAGAGATGTCCCTGTCGATAAAGTGCCGAATCGGTATTGCCGATTGTGACGGGATGGAAGCTTTGTTTTCTCTGTTCAATGCTTTTCCGTTATCGGAATTAATTGTCCATCCGAGAGTACAGAAACAATTTTATAACGGAACGGTTCACTTAGACCAGTTTGCAGAAATAACGAAGCTTTCGAAGCATAAATTGATTTACAACGGAGATATTGAAAATGCCCGTTCGGCAATGTACATCCTATCCCGTTTTCCCTCCATTAAAGGCATCATGCTGGGGAGAGGAATTCTTACGAATCCCGCATTGGCAAGGGAGATTCGAGGGGGAGCCGTTCTCGAGGAAGAGGAGTTTAAACGTTATATTCTTTCTCTGGAAGAAGCATTTTCGGAGGAAATACAGGAGGAACGCAATCTCTTACAGAAATTAAAAGAATGTTGGAGCTATTTTTCGAAAAATTACCCTTGTAGCAATAAAGGATTGAAAGAACTTCGGAAAGCGAGGACTATGCCGGAGTACCGCAGTGCAAAGTATCGCATTTACAGTGAAGGCGCTTTTATCGCGTACGGAGGAAAAGATTTAAGTATGCAGGAGAAGGCGGAGAATACATAAGCGTTTTCAGTAAAAGACGAAGCTTTCCTTTTAAGAACTTGTCTTTTGATACAAGGAGAGTATAATTTTTAACTTTAAAGGCATCGTTGAAAAGGGAGGGAAAATGGATAAAATCGGGTTTGATAACGAGCAGTATTTAAAAACACAATCCAAACATATTAAGGAGAGAATCGCAAAATTTGGCGGAAAACTGTATCTGGAATTTGGCGGAAAATTGTTTGATGATCATCATGCCAGCAGGGTGCTTCCCGGTTTCCACCCGGACAGTAAGATTCGTATGCTCGGTGAATTGAAAGAGGATGCGGAGATTGTCATTGCCATTCATGCGGGTGATATTGAGAAGAATAAAGTTCGCGGAGACCTGGGCATCACCTATGATATGGATGTTTTGAGACTGATTGATGCCTTTCGCGGCTATGGTCTCTATGTAGGTTCGGTCGTTCTGACCCGTTTTACCGGGCAGGAAGGGGCGATTGCCTATCAGAGGAAGCTGGAATCTCTCGGAATTAAAGTGTATCGTCATTATCCGATTCCCTCTTATCCTTCCAATGTTCCCCTGATTATCAGTGAGGACGGTTTTGGAAAGAATGACTATATTGAGACTTCCCGTTCCCTTATCGTGGTTACCGCGCCGGGACCGGGTTCCGGAAAGATGGCAGTCTGCTTGTCCCAGCTTTACCAGGACCATCAACATGGTATCGATGCCGGTTATGCAAAGTTTGAAACCTTCCCGATATGGAATATCCCCTTGCAGCATCCGGTCAATCTGGCTTATGAAGCGGCAACGGCAGACTTAAACGATGTGAATATGATTGATCCGTATCACTTGGAAGCCTACGGCGTCACAACGGTAAATTACAATCGGGATGTGGAGGTTTTTCCTGTCCTGAAAGCCATGTTTAATACCATTTACGGAACGACACCGTATCAATCCCCAACCGATATGGGAGTCAATATGGCGGGAAACTGTATTATTGATGATGAAGCGGTTCGTAGAGCATCGGAACAGGAGATTATCCGCCGCTATTACAATGCACTGGTAGAAAAAAGAAAGGGGAGCGGAAGCGATTCCGTCATTGAAAAGGAACAACTTCTGATGGAAAAAGCAAATGTCTCTCCGAAAGACCGTCCGGTTGTTTCGATTGCCCTGCAAAAGGCGGAACTTACCGGAGCGCCTGCGGCTGCGATTTCTCTTCCGGACGGAAGTATTGTAACCGGAAAAACTTCTTCCCTCCTGGGCGCCTGCTCGGCAATGCTCCTAAATGCTTTAAAGGTTCTTGCCGGTCTGCCGGATGAGTTGAAAGTGATTTCTCCGGAAATTATTGAACCGATACAGCATTTAAAGGTAGAGCATCTTGGCAATCACAATCCGAGACTGCATACCGATGAGATATTGATTGCACTGACCATTTCGGCAAATACGGATCCGAATGCGGAGAAGTGTATGGAACAGCTGGCCCGTTTAAATCAGTGCGAGATGCATTCTACGGTGATTCTTTCCCAGATTGATGAGAAAACGCTTGGAAAGTTGGGGATTCGCATCACTTCCGAGCCGCAATATCAAAATAAAAAGTTGTTCCATTCCTAGATGAAGATCTTGGTTTTTGTTTTGTGATTCTGTTTGTTTCTCCTTTGCAGGAGTTCTTGTCTGATTTAGAAAAAGGGTGAGTTCTGTCTCATCCTTTTTTCTTTAAAATAAGGAAAGAAATCAATTTGACATTTCGTTGTGGCTCCGATACAATTAATTAAAATTTAAGTATAAGGAGTAGAGTATGAAAAGAAAATTTTTGTTACCCCTTTTTGCGTCGGCTATGGTTTTGGGAATGAGCCTGACCGCGCTTGCTGGAACATGGAAAAAGAATACGACCGGCTGGTGGTATGAAAATGCGGACGGTAGTTATCTCAAGGGATGGAACTGGATAGACGGGAACGGAGACGGTGTTGCCGAGTCCTATTATTTTCAGCCCGACGGCTATCTCCTGACCAACACGACAGTGGAGGGATATCAGGTAAACGCCGACGGCGCCTGGGTAGTGAATGGAGCGGTGCAGACGAAGAATACAGCCTCCAAAGTGCAAAGTGATACTGTTTTTACCAGATCCGGGTCCAAGAAGGGGCTGGCTACACGGGATACCCTTTTTGATGCGACTTCCGTAAGAGATTTAGGCGTAAAGCATATCATTTACAACTTTACCAATTATGAGCAGAACTTCATGGATAATTTCCGGAACACGAAGGCAAATGGGGTCAGTGTGACTGCCATTATGTTAAATACCCCGAGAAATAATCCGGAGCCGAAGTCTCTTCCTGACGGGATTACAGGGCAGGAAGCCCATTACTATGGCTATAATGTGGCAACGCAGGCAGGGGTTGATGCGACAACCAGACTGGCAAATCGTTTTGCTTCTCTGTATAAGGATTCCATCGATAACTGGGTTATTGGCAATGAAGTGAACTATCCGAATGTTTGGAATTATACACCGCACAGCAGCATCGAGAATTATGCGGATCAGTATGCCCATGCTTTTCGTATCTGGTACAGTGCGATTAAACAGAACAATCCCTCTGCCAATGTCTATATTCCCTTTGACTATGTTTGGACAGAGCATTCTCCTGTTGCAGGATATTATCCGGCAAAAGATTTACTGCGCTTATTGAATGACCGGTTAAGAGATCTGGATTACGGGATTGCTTGGCATCCCTATCCGGAAGGACTGGCCGATCCGAATTTTGAGGATGACTTAAAGGCGACAAACAGTGAGAATTCTTTGATTATTAATATGAGGAACTTGAATGTTCTCACAGATTATCTACAGAAACCGGAGTATCTTTCTCCGAGCGGTAAGGTTCGACACCTGATTCTCTCCGAGCAGGGATTCAACGCTACAAACGAAGACCTTCAGGCGGATCAGATAGCAAAAGCATACAATATTGCGAAGAATAACCCCTATGTGGAAGCTTTTTTCCTGGCAAGAGAGTATGATCAGCCGGGAGAGATGCACAATGTAAACGGGGCATTACAGGAAATGCACTTTGGGTTGAAGGAAGCGTATGAAAGAGGAGGAAGACCCAGAAAGGCTTATTCTGTATATAAGAGTTTGCAGTAGAATATCTGTATACAAAGGAAAAGTGTACTATACGGGAGTCGATGTTTTGACGCCTGTTAAGAAAATCATTTCAGTGGGCGGGATAAGAATCCTGCCCACTTATTTTATTCTTCTATCAATAATTAGCCATATATAACTAAAAAATCTCTGTTAAAAATTTATCTTTTGTGCAGTATATACAAAAAATAATTTCCTTTTTTTGTAAGAAAAAAAAAGAAGGAAATGTTATACTCTTTTTAAGAGCAGAACTTCGTAAATTTTGTAGATACTGCCTTTTTGCGTATTGGAGTCTTGTGGCGAAGACGTATGGATACGTTTAGCGAAGGAGAAAAAATGAGCAGGTTAATTATTGTTACTGAAAATGAAGCGCAAAAAACCGTAGAAGGTCTATATCGTGATTTAGAGAGAAGAATCCAGGCATCTCAACCCGGACTCTGTCCCGTTAATCTCGCAGAAGCCTTTCTTCACATGTGTCATGCACAGTCCTGTGGAAAGTGTACTCCCTGTCGGGTGGGACTTGGTCAGTTAAGTCATCTGATGGAATCGGTTCTGGACGGTTCTGCGGACATGGATACATTAAAGACGATTGAAGATACGGCAGAGGCTATATACCATTCCGCAGATTGCGCAATCGGTTTTGAGGCCGCAAAGATGGTCCTTCGAGGGGTACGCGGATTTCATGATGATTATGCAGAGCATGTTCAGCATGGAAGGTGTTGTGAGAAGCAAAGTCAACCGGTTCCCTGTGTGGCACTTTGTCCTGCCCACGTGGATGTACCGGGATATGTTGCGTTGATTCATGACGGAAGATATGCCGATGCAGTGAAACTGATTCGGAAAGACAATCCTTTTCCCGCCGCTTGCGGTTTGATTTGTGAGCATCCTTGTGAACTTCGTTGCAGAAGAACCATGGTCGATAAAGCCATCAATATCCGCGGACTAAAGCGCTATGCGGTGGAGCATGAAGGGGAAATTGAAATTCCGCCTATAATGGACAAAACAGGAAAGAAAGTGGCGATTGTAGGAGGAGGCCCCTCCGGACTGAGTGCAGCCTATTATCTCAGTATCATGGGACATGATGTTACCGTTTATGAGCAGAGGAAGAAGCTGGGCGGAATGCTTCGTTACGGGATTCCGGCTTATCGTCTGCCGAGAGAAGTTCTGGATCATGAAATTGAAGGCTTGCAGAAAGCGGGCTTCCAGGTAAAGACGGATGTCAGTATCGGAAAAGACATCAGTCTTGCCCAATTAAAGAAAGACTATGATGCCGTATATGTTTCTATCGGTGCGCACACGGATAAGAAACTCGGGATACCGGGAGAGGACGCCAAGGGCGTGATTTCGGCAGTGGAAATGCTTCGGAATATCGGAGATGATCACTATCCTGATTTCTCCGGTTTGGATGTTGTCGTTGTCGGCGGCGGAAACGTAGCCATGGACGTTGCCCGTTCAGCAGTCCGTCTTGGTGCAAAGACCGTGAAAGTGGCTTACAGAAGAAGAAGAGTGGATATGACAGCTCTTCCGGAAGAGGTAGAAGGAGCAATTGCGGACGGTTGTGATATTGTGGAGTTGCATTCTCCGGTTCGCATCGAAAAAGATGAAGATGGGCACTGTAAGAGTATCGTGTTGAAGCCGCAGATTATCGGCGGAGTACGTTATGGCAGACCGTCTCCCAAGGATTCCCAGTCTCCGGAAGTGGAGATTAAAGCGGATTTGGTTCTGGTGGCAATCGGACAGGGAATTGACTTTAGAAAGTTTGAAGAGTACCAGGGAATTACCATTGAGTCGGGAAGAATCAGTGCGCTGGATACATCCGCTTTAAAGAATGCGGACGGTATCTTTGCCGGAGGAGACTGTGTTACCGGACCTGCAACCGTAATTCGTGCGATTGCAGCGGGTAAAACCGCCGCAGCAAATATTGATGAATATCTTGGATTCTTCCATGAAATCAAGTCGGATGTGACCCTCCCGCCGGTTCGTTTTGATGATAACGCCCCCACGGGTCGTGTAAATATGAAAGAAAGACCTGCCAACGAAAGAATACATGACTTTAAGCTCATGGAGTACGGGATGACAGATGAGGAGGCTTGCCAGGAATCCGGCAGATGTCTGCACTGTGATCACTTTGGATATGGCATATTTAAGGGAGGCAGAGAAGACAAATGGTAAACTGTACAATAGATGGAAAAAAAGTATGTGTTCCGGAAAATACAACGATTTTAGAGGCAGCCAAGGAAGTCGGCGTTACGATTCCTACCCTTTGCTATTTTAAAGACTTAAATGAAATCGGAGCTTGTCGGGTCTGTGTAGTGGAAGTAGAAGGCGACGCAAGACTCCATGCCGCCTGCAACAGTCCGGTTCTCCCGGGAATGGTAGTCCATACCAATTCCAGAAAAGCAAGAGAAGCAAGAAAATACAATGTAGAGTTGATTCTTTCGCAGCATAATGTCACCTGTACAACTTGTGTACGCTCAGGAAATTGCAGTCTGCAAAGTGTAGCAAATGATTTAAATATTGTCGGAAAGGATTATTTCCCGAAGGACCTTCCGAAACAAAAAGGTTCGAAGACCTTCCCTTTGATTCGAGAATATGATAAATGCATCAAGTGTATGCGTTGCATCCAGGTCTGCGATAAGATTCAGGCTACGCATGTTTGGGACGTCGTGAACAGTGGCGGAAAGAGCACCGTAGATGTGAAAGATTTTTACCGTTTGGAGGATTCCTCCTGTGCACTCTGCGGACAGTGTATTACGCATTGCCCTGTTGGTGCATTGAGAGAGCGGGATGATACGGATCGCATCCTTGATGCTTTGGACGACCCGGAAACGATTGTTCTTGCACAGATTGCTCCGGCAATTCGTACAGCATGGGGAGAAGAGTTCGGTTTAAAGCCGGAAGAAGCTACCGTAGAGAAGACTGGCAAGCTGTTTGAAAGAGTTGGGCTTTGACTATGTCTTCGATACCGATTTCTCCGCAGACTTAACGATTATGGAGGAAGCTTCTGAATTCCTGCATAAGCTGACACATAACGAAGGACAGTTTCCGATGTTCACGAGTTGCTGTCCGGGATGGCTTCGTTATATCAAGGGACATTACCCGGAGTTCGTGTCGCAGATTTCGACATCAAAATCTCCGCAACAGATGTTTGGGGCGATTGCAAAGAGCTATTATGCGGATATTTTACAGGTTAGTCCCAAGAAGATTTTCTCCGTGAGTATCATGCCCTGTCTTGCGAAAAAAGCGGAGTGTGCTTATCCGACCATGCAGGATGGAGACGGAAACTTCGACGTGGATGTAGCACTCACTACGAGAGAAGTAAATCGTTTGATTCGTGCAATGCATATTTCTCCGGCAAAGTTAGAGGATAGGAAACTGGATATGCCGCTCGGTATCGGTTCCGGCGCAGGAAATATTTTTGGCGCAACCGGCGGTGTCATGGAAGCGGCATTAAGAACCGCATATTATTTGGCAACAGGGGAGAATCCGGATCCCGATGCCTTCCAGGATGTACGAGGAATGGACGGTTGGAAAGAATCGACTTTCACCATTGCCGGAAATAAGTTAAAAATAGCGGTAGTACATGGACTTTCCAATGCGGATAAATTGCTGACCGCCTTAAAGAACGGCCAAACCCATTATGATTTCGTAGAAGTCATGGCGTGCCCCGGCGGGTGTGTCGGTGGAGGAGGGCAGCCGATTCATGACCAGAAAGAGATGGCGGCTCTTCGTGCTCCTGTCCTCTATAAACAGGATCGGGAGGATAGTCTACGCTTCAGTCATGAGAATCCTTCTATTAAGGCGGTATACAAGGATTACCTGGGAGAACCGCTTTCCGAACGGGCGGAAGAACTTCTGCATACCGATCAAAAAGGATGGCTGATGCCCGGGGAGACAAGATAAGTGTAAAGTTTGCTCGCTTACCGCTAGAAAATCATCAGTGGATTTCCTTCCTATACGAAGAAACATCGTAATAAGAACCTTAAGAAGAAACAGCATTTTCTTAATGAAATGCTGTTTCTTTTTTTATGGATTTTTCAGCGGAATAAATTTCGCGTGGAATTGCCGAGCCATTTTTTGTATGCTAAACTAGAGCATTATAAAGAAGGGGGCAATATGGATAAAAGAAGAATCATGTTAAAACTCTCCGGAGAGGCACTTGCAGGAGAACAGCATTTTGGGTTTTGTGATGAAGTCATTTTCTCTGTGGCTAAGCAGGTGAAACGCGCCGTAGAGGAAGGCATTGAAGTCGCTATCGTCATCGGCGGCGGAAATTTCTGGAGAGGGAGACAGTCTGCGAAGGTGGATCGCTATAAGGCGGATCAGGTCGGCATCCTGGCAACGCTTATGAACTGTATTTATGTTTCGGAGATTTTTCGATTAAGCGGAATGCGTACCCGGATTATGTCTTCTTTTTCCATCTCCGATATGAGTGAAGTTTTTTCAAAGGACGAGGCTGTGGAGGCATTGGAAAAGGGAGAAGTGGTTTTCTGTGCCTGTGGAACGGGACATCCTTTCTTTTCTACAGATACGGGAGTAGTACTTCGGGCATTGGAGCTGGATTGTCAAGAGATTCTTCTCGCAAAGGCGATTGACGGCGTTTATGACAAGGATCCGCATAAATTCCCCGATGCGAAAAAATATGACAGCTTAAGTATTGAAGAAGTAGTGGAAAAACGCTTACAGGTTATCGACCTTTCCGCCTCTATACTTTGCCTGGAGAACAGGCTCGCCTTATCCGTTTTTTCTTTGAAAGAAGAGGATGGAATTTATAAAGCATTACTGGGCAAGCAGGAGGGGACACGAATTACAGCGGATAAAAAGTAGAAAAACGGATCCTTCTTTGCACTCGCGGGCAGAAAGTACCGGACCCGGAGCATAAACGAGATGACAAAAAGCAATACAACAAAAAGCAATACAATTACGATAAAAGGAGCAGACTATGGATGATCAATTTACAATTTACATTGAAAAAATGCACAAGACGCATGACAATCTGATGAGTGAACTGGCTACGATTCGTGCCGGTCGTGCGAATCCCCATGTTTTGGATCGTATCACGGTCGATTACTACGGAACCCCTACACCGATTCAGCAGGTTGGCAATATCTCCGTTCCGGAGGCAAGAATTATTCAGATTCAACCCTGGGATAAGTCCGTCATGAAAGAAATTGAGAAAGCCATCAATATGTCGGACCTCGGCATCAATCCCACAAACGATGGACAGGTTATTCGTCTTATTTTCCCGGAACTTACTGAAGAGAGAAGAAAAGAATTGACGAAAGAGGTAAAGAAGAAGGGGGAGGAAGCGAAAGTTGCTATTCGAAATATCCGTAGAGATGCGATGGATCTTGCGAAGAAACTGGAGAAAAACGCGGAAATCACGGAAGACGATTTGGCAAGAAAGACGAAAGATATTCAAGAATTGACCGATCACATGATTGAAAAAATTGATCATTCCGTAGAAGAGAAGAATAAGGAACTTCTGACAGTATGACGGAAATACTGGAAAAAGAGAATCATCCGCTCGATTTGCCCCGCCATATTGGTATTATTCTGGATGGCAATGGACGCTGGGCAAAGGCGCACGGACTTCCGAGAGCGCTCGGGCACAAAAAAGGTTGTGAAACCCTGGAGCAGATTGTGGAGGATTGTGCAAGGCTCGGCATCGCTTACTTGACTGTTTACGGCTTTTCGACAGAGAACTGGAAGCGCTCTTCCGAAGAGGTGAGTGCTTTGATGCAGCTTTTTCGTTTTTATATGAAAAAGCTTGTTCAGGTTGCCAACAGGAACAATGTGAAGGCAAAGATGATTGGGGAGAGAAGCCGTTTCGCTCCGGATATCCAGGAAGGTATCCGTTTTCTGGAGGAGAGCACGAAGGAAAACAGCGGAATGGAATTTATCTTTGCCGTGAATTACGGCGGTAGAGATGAAATCATTCGGGCCATTCATCGCATTGTAGAGAGTACAGAACCTTCTCGAGTAGGAGAGGTTTTTAAAAATCTTACGGAAGAAGAACTTTCGTCTTTTTTGGATACGGCAGGTATTCCGGATCCGGATTTGATTATCCGGACATCGGGAGAGTTTCGTACATCGAACTTTCTGCTCTGGCAGTCAGCTTATGCCGAATATTACATCACCGATGTGCTTTGGCCGGATTTCACGAAAGAAGAACTGCTTAAAGCAATAGAAAACTATCAGAAGCGGGAAAGGCGATATGGCGGAAGATAAGCTGTAGGATACTTAGGGGGAGAAAAGGGGTCGGAATGAAGGAAGAAGACGTATGGAGAGAAGAAGAGAAGGGCGCGGGAGATAAAGCGCCGCTTTCTTCAGAAAAGAAAGAAAAAAAGGAGAAAAAACTATCCTCTTTCCTGCTTCGTGTAGGTAGCGGGATTGTTCTTTTACTGCTCTTGTTTCTGATTCTTCCGCGTGGAGGTATGCTTCTTCTTGCGATGAACTATCTATTGTCTCTTCTTGCGTGTTACGAGCTTTTGAAGTGCTTTTCTTTAGAAAAAGACAGACTTGCTTTTTTTCCTTTCCTTTTCATCACGTTTCACTATTATGCCCTTTACCGGGATAGACATGCGGAAACCGTTCTCCTTGTGCTTTATTTTGTCCTTTGCTCGATGAACTATGTGTTTCATTATCCGAAGAAAAGTATTCGGGAGATTGGGCTTTATTTCTTGGCTTTTCCCTATACCGGTTTACTTTTTTCCTATATCTACCAGAGCAGGATGTTGATGCACGGCGCTATTTTGGTATGGTTGATTTTTCTTTCCAGTTGGGCGGCGGACAGCTGTGCTTATGCAGCGGGAATGCTCTTCGGAAGGCATAAAATGACGCCTGTTCTCAGTCCTAAAAAAACATGGGAAGGTGCTGTAGGAGGCGTGCTTGGCGCTTTTCTTCTCACCTATTTCTATGGACTGTATTTTAGTGTAAAACAACAGGGTTTGTTTCATTCTCCTTTAAAGCTTGCACTTTCGGTAGCTGTTGCTTCTCTTTTTTCGATTGTAGGCGATCTTACGGCATCCGGTATTAAGAGAGATTTTGGTATAAAAGATTACAGTCATCTGATTCCCGGGCATGGAGGCATCTTGGATCGCTTTGATTCCGTGCTCTTTACTGCACCGATTATTTATTATGCGCTGGTTTTCTTTGTTCAGTAGGAGGTGCGATGATGCGTATTGTGATACTTGGGTCCACCGGTTCTATTGGAACACAGACCTTGGAACTTTTAAAGGATCATCCGGAACATCAGGTGATCGGTCTTTCCGCCGGAAAAAATATTGCACTCTTAGAAGAACAGATAAGAGTGTGGAAACCGAAATATCTGGCTGTCTATGATGAAGAACAGGCAGTTCTTTTAAGAAAAAGGCTGGAAGAGAAAAAGGAAACGGACTATTCCCCTCTTGTTTTCAGCGGCATGGAGGGTCTTGTCACTCTTTCCGCTTTGCCGGAAGCAGAGATGATTGTTGTCAGTGTTGTCGGGATGGTGGGGATACAGCCTACGATTCGAGCCATTCAGGAAGGGAAGAAACTGGCTCTTGCAAACAAAGAGACATTGGTCTGCGCCGGTCATTTGATTCAGGATCTTCTGAAAGAGTCGAAAGCGAAGCTTTATCCCATTGATTCAGAGCATTCTGCGATATGGCAGTGTCTGAGAGGAGAAGATAGAAGAGGGGTCTCGAAAATCATTCTGACCGCTTCCGGAGGACCGTTCTTCGGGATGAAGAAGGCGGATATGATGAAGATGAAGAAAGAGGATGCTTTGCAGCATCCTAACTGGTCTATGGGAAATAAAATCACCATAGATTCTGCCAGCATGGTAAATAAAGCACTGGAAGTGATTGAAGCCCATGTTCTTTTTTCCGTTCCTATAGAAAAGATTCAGGTTGTTATTCAGAGAGAAAGCATCGTGCATTCGGCAGTGGAGTTTCAAGACGGGGCGATAAAAGCGGAGCTCGGTGTACCGACGATGCGCGTTCCCATTGCCTATGCGCTTTTTGAAGAGGAAAGAGAACAGTATAAGGGAGAAAAACTGGATTTTTCAAAAATGATGACCCTTCACTTTTATCCCCCTTCCTATGAAGACTTTCCCGCCCTTCGCTTGGGAAGAGAAGCGGGAATACGCGGCGGTTCCATGACGACCGTTTTTAATGCGGCAAATGAAGAGGCCGTGCGTCTTTTCCTGGAAGACCGGATTCCTTTCCTTGCGATTCCCGTACTGATTGAGAAGACAATGCATGCACATGAAGAAGCCTGGATTTCCTATCCGGAAGTGGAGGAAATAGTAGAGATAGAGAAGTGGAGCAGAGCATTTGTTTTAAGCGAAGCGGATAAAGGGGTTTTTATTTTGGATTAGTGTAGTAAAGGAGATTTTTTTGAGCATTATACTGGCTATTCTTGCGCTGTCTTTTTTGGTCTTTTTTCATGAACTGGGGCATTTTCTTGCAGCTAAGCTCTTCGGGGTCGGTGTTTTGGAATTTTCTATCGGCATGGGGCCCCGCATCTTTTCCTGCGTCATACATAACACACGCTATAGTATCAAATTGCTTCCGCTTGGCGGAAGCTGTGCGATGCTGGGAGAAGACGCAGCGGGAAGCGGTGATTTTACTGCGGCGGAAGGAGAAGAGAAAGGGGAAGTCCTGGACTTCGACGGAGTTCAGTTTCGAAAAGAAGATTTAAACAAAGAAAGTTTTGATAAAAAGCCTTCCTGGCAGCGCTTTATCATTTGCTTCGGAGGAGTCTTCAATAACTTCCTCCTTGCGTTTCTTTGTGCTGTGATTTTAACTGCGGCTGTCGGTACGGAACTTCCGATTATCGGTAGAAGCACGGTGGAAACGGCAGCGACAAAAAGCGGGCTGAAAGACGGCGATCAGATTATCGGAATTGCCTTTTCCGATGGAAATCATCGTTCGATTGCAACCTTACAGGAATTATCCCTTTTTATTCAGTTACATCAGTCTTCTTTTCAAAAAGGAGAGGTAAAGCTTACCGTAGTTCGTGACGGGAAGAAGGAACATTTTCAATTCTCTCCGTATAAGGATGAAAAAACAGGGCTGTACCGTCTCGGTGTCCAATTACAGGACGGAAGAAAAAGAGTAAAAAACGGCGTCGAGTTATTCCGCTATAGTTATTATGAGTTTCGTTTTAATGCCAGACTGGTTTTTGACAGTCTTTCCATGATTCTGAAGGGGGAAGTATCCCGAAAGGAAGTGATGGGACCGGTAGGGACGGTTGCCGTAATCGGCAGTGCAGTGGAAAAATCCAGTTCCATGGGCGTGGCAGTCATGCTGCTCGTCCTTTTAAATCTATCTTTGATGCTCAGCGTCAACCTGGGGATTATGAATCTCCTTCCGGTTCCTGCACTGGATGGAGGAAGGCTCCTCTTTATTCTCCTGGAAATGCTTTTTCGGAGGAGGCTGAACCCGAAGTGGGAAGAAAGAATTAATGCGGTCGGGATGATTCTTCTTCTCCTTCTGATGTTCCTTCTTCTCTTTAATGATGCGTGGAATTTATTCAGCGGAGCATACAGTAAGGTCCTGAACGGGTGAAAATAATTTTAGAAAGAAGCTTAAAATGATAAAAAGAACGGAAAGCAGAATTGTGGAGATAGGAAAACAGACAGGCGGGAAGTATCCTTCCTACTCCTTAAAAATAGGCGGAGGCAATCCCATCGTTTTACAATCCATGTGTAACACAAAGACGGAAGATGTGGAGAAAAGCCTTTCTCAGATTCGTGCATTGAAGCTTGCCGGTGCCGATCTTGTCCGTCTGACCGTGCCGACGAAAGAAGCGGCCGTTGCTTTTGGAAAAATTCGTGAAGAATCGCCTCTTCCCTTGGTTGCCGATATTCATTTTGATTATCAGCTTGCCATCCTCGCAATGGAAAACGGTGCCGATAAGATTCGGATTAATCCCGGTAATATCGGTTCTCGGGAACGTGTTCAGGCTGTAGTGGATTGTGCTAAAGAGCGAAATATTCCGATTCGTATCGGAGTGAACTCGGGTTCTTTAGAGAAAGATATTCTGGAAAAATATGCCGGGAGAGTGACTGCGGAGGGACTTGCGGAATCCGCTTTAAAAAATGTGGAACTGGTAGAGAACATGGGGTATGGAAATCTCGTGCTATCCATCAAATCCTCCGATGTTTTAACGGCATATCAAGCCCATAAAATCGTTGCGGAAAAAACGAATGTACCTCTGCACATCGGTATCACGGAAGCCGGTACGGTCTGGTCCGGCAACATCAAGTCCGCTATGGGGCTTGCTTTGATTTTACACGAGGGAATCGGAGACACGATACGAGTGAGCCTTTCCGCAGATCCTGTCGAAGAGATTCGAAGCGGAAAGCTCATCCTGGAGACGCTCGGACTCAGAAAAAAAGGAGTCAGCGTGGTATCCTGCCCGACTTGCGGACGGACGGACATTGATCTCATCTCCTTAGCCGATAAGGTGGAGAAAATCGTCTTGTCCTATCCGGATAAAGCGCTGAAGGTTGCGGTTATGGGTTGTGTAGTAAACGGCCCCGGTGAAGCAAGAGAAGCTGACCTTGGCATTGCAGGGGGAAAAGGCGTGGGTTTACTCTTTAAAAAGGGTGAAATTATCCGAAAAGTCAAGGAAGAAGACTTACTTGATGCATTGCGAGAGGAAATCGAAAAGTATTCATGAAGAAATTTTTTCAGGTATTTCAAGAATTAAAAGGGAATGAAGAGTTGGAACTTCTCTTTCTTTCCACAGAGATCAGCCGTATTACTCTGCGCCCGGATCGTTCTAAACTGACCGTTTATCTGCACAGCGATCACTTGATTCAAAGAGCGGATATCAGAAGTATGGAAGATTGTATCCGGAAACAGGTTTTTTCGGGTAAAAAAATTCAAATCAGCATCCGGGAAAGTTTTCATCTCTCATCACAGTATACTGCTAAGATACTGTTTCAAGAGTATGCGGACTCCTTGATGGAAGAGTTAAGAGAGAGAAATATCGTGATACAACAGATGTTTCAAAAAGGAAGGGTTGAGTGGGAAGATGACTCTACCCTTTCTCTGTTCCTGCCGGAAATTGCTCTTTTTCAAAAGGAAGAGTTGGAATGTATCCGTGTAATAGAGAAGATTTTTCAGGAGCGTTGCGGGATTCCCGTGCAGCTTCGGATTCGCTATGATGCTTCATTAAATAAGCCGGAAAAGGAGAAGAAAGAAAATTCTCAAATAGAAGAAGAGTCGAAGCCTTCTGAAAGCGCTATACAGAGCAGTACAGGAAAGGCGGAAAAGGCGGACGAGGTAAGAGAAGACAAAGCAAGAGAAGATAAAGTAAGAGAAGAAAAGGCAAAGGAAGATAAGGAAAGACAGGGTAAGGGAAGCGAAGAGAAAGCCCGCCATAAGACTTTGCAGAGTTTTTCCGGGAAGAGAAGCAGTTTCGGAAAGGGATTCTTTAAAAGAAGTGAGAAGGAAGATGTTTATTACGGCAGAGACTTCCAGGATGAAATTGTACCGATTTCTTCTGTGGGAGAATTTTCCGGTACCGTTGCCCTGGAAGGTATCCTCCTTCATGTAGAGGAAAGACCGACAAAAAAAGCGGGAATGGTGATTTTTACTTTCTCTTTTACCGATGACAGCGATTCGATTGCCTCAAAGATTTTTGTGGAAGAAGAACAACTGGAAGAGGTAAGAGCCTTTCTTGTAGAAGGAAAAAGCATAGCGATAAAGGGAAACATCGAATATGACCAATATGATAAGGAATTGGAGCTCTCTCGGGTTTTTGGCATTAAGAAATCCGATTTTACAAGAGAAAAACGGGTGGACAGGGCAAAGGAAAAACGGGTCGAACTGCACCTTCATACGAAGATGTCGGATATGGACGGTGTCTCTGATGTCAGTGAATATATTGACCGTGCTTTAGACTTTCAAATGCCGGCTATGGCTATTACGGACCATGGCGTCGCACAGTCTTTTCCGGATGCGATGGCTTATCTGAAGAAAAAAGGAAAAGAAGACGATTTACAGCTGATTTACGGGATAGAAGGATATCTGGTCAATGATTTGGATACCATCGTAAAAAATGATGCGGAGAAGGCATTGGACACGACAACGGTTGTTTTCGATCTGGAGACAACGGGATTCGACCCGAATAAGAATCACATCATAGAAATCGGTGCAGTGAAGGTAGAAAACGGAAAAATCATTGACCGCATGGATTTTTTTGTGAATCCCGGGGTTCCGATTCCCTATCGAATCACACAGCTTACCTCTATCGATGATTCCATGGTAATGGATGCCGACGGCATTGAAGTGGTGCTTCCACAATTTCTGGAATTTGTGGGGGACAGTGTTTTAGTCGCGCACAATGCCGAGTTTGATTATAATTTTGTGGAAAATAAAGCAAGGGCGCTCCAAATTCCCTTCCGGAGAACCGTAGTGGATACGGTCGCACTTTCCCGTTTGCTGCTTCCGAAATTACATCGTTTTAAGCTGGATACGGTTGCCAAAGAATTGAAAATTGAGCTCTTACACCATCATAGAGCGGTGGATGATGCGGAAGCAACCGCTCGAATCTATTTAAAAGAAATGGAGATGCTGAAAGAGCGCGGAATCGAGAAACTCTCCGAGATTGATCGTTTGGATACGGACCATATCGGAAAGGTTCGGAAACTCCCAAGCTATCACATTATCCTCCTTGCCAAAAACGATTTGGGGCGAATCAATCTTTATCGTTTGATTTCCGCTTCTCATTTAACTTACTTTGCAAAGCATCCCCGTATACCGAAATCCCTTCTTCGAAAATACAGAGAAGGTTTGATTATTGGTTCCGCCTGTGCAAACGGGGAACTTTTCCAGGCACTTCTTCGCGGTATGGACGAGAGACAGCTCCTGGAAATTGCCTCTTTTTATGATTATCTGGAGGTGCAGCCGCTCGGAAACAATCGCTATATGCTTTCTTCGGATAAATACAGTGCGGAAACGGAAGAAGATCTCATTGAGTACAACAAAAAGATTATCGCGCTGGGAGAACAGCTCGGAAAACCGGTTTGCGCGACTTCCGACGCACATTATGCGGATAAAAAGGAAGATATTTTCCGCAAAATCATTCTTGCCACAAAAGGCATGGATAGTGAAGAAGAAGTCTCCCTTTATTTTCGAAGCACTGAGGAGATGCTCGCGGATTTTTCGTATCTGGATGAGAATACCAAAAAGAAGATTGTCATTGATAATCCTCTTTATATTATGAAACAGTGTGAAAAAATAAAGCCGGTTCGACCGGATAAGTGCCCTCCGGTAATTCCCAACTCGGATGAGACGCTTAGAGAGATTTGTTATGATACCGCACATCGGATTTATGGACCGAATCTCCCTAAAATTGTTCAGGACCGGCTGGAAACGGAACTGCATTCCATTATTTCGAACGGATATTCCGTCATGTATATTATTGCACAGAAACTGGTGGATCAGTCCAATGCGGACGGATACCTTGTCGGCTCACGAGGTTCGGTCGGTTCTTCTCTGGCGGCAACGATGTCTCATATCACGGAGGTGAATCCGCTGCCGCCGCATTATGTCTGCCCGAACTGCTTCTATTCCGACTTTGATTCGGAAGAGGTAAAGTCGTATTCCGGCATGGCCGGTTATGATATGCCGAAGAAAAATTGTCCGCACTGCGGAAAGGAGCTGAATCGGCTTGGATTTGATATTCCGTTCGAAACCTTTCTCGGCTTTGACGGAGACAAAGAGCCGGATATCGATCTCAACTTCTCCGGAGAGTATCAGGCAAAGGCACACGCTTACACCGGAACGATTTTCGGGGAAGAAAATACTTTTAAGGCGGGAACGATCGGTACACTGGCGGAAAAGACTGCCTACGGCATGATCAAAAACTATTATGAAGAACGGGGAATCCGGAAACGAAACGCGGAAATCGATCGATTGGTGCAAGGCTTAACCGGAATCAGACGGACAACCGGACAGCATCCCGGAGGGATTGTTGTCCTCCCGCATGGAGAAGACATCAATACTTTTACACCGGTGCAACACCCGGCGAACGATGTGTCCAGTTCGATTGTCACGACCCACTTTGATTACCATAAAATCGATCATAACCTTCTGAAACTGGATATCTTGGGACACGACGATCCGACGATGATTCGGAAATTGCAGGACCTTACAGGCCTGGATCCGGTTAAAGATATTCCGTTGGATTCCAAAGAAGTCATGTCTCTTTTTCAGTCTACAGAAGCGCTGGGGATCCGCCCGGAGGATATTCACGGGGTAAAGCTCGGCTGTCTCGGCATCCCGGAGTTCGGCACTTCTTTTGCGATGCAAATGGTTATCGATACGAAACCGCAGTATCTATCCGACCTGATTCGTATCTCCGGCCTGTCGCACGGAACGGATGTCTATCTGAATAATGCACAGGATCTGATTTTGAATGGGACGACGACGCTTAGAGATGCCATTTGCTGTCGAGATGATATCATGGTGTACCTTATGCACATGGGGCTGAATCCTTCCGAGAGTTTTACCATTATGGAAGCAACAAGAAAGCACAAGCCGCTGAAAGAGGAGTGGTGCCAGGATATGCGGGATCACGGTGTTCCGGAATGGTATATTGACGCCTGCAAAAAGATTAAGTATATGTTCCCGAAAGCACACGCTGCCGCCTACGTTATGATGGCATATCGCGTGGCTTACTGTAAGGTTTTTTATCCGAGAGAGTACTATGCGGCATATTATTCCGTGCGTGCAGACGGCTTTGATTTTGATAAAATGTGTTTCGGCGTGGAAAAACTGCGCTTTTATATGCAAGAGTATTTGGAGAAGGAGAAACTTTCCGCAACGGAAAACATTTGCCTTCGGGATATGCGAATCTGCGAAGAAATGTATGCCAGAGGAATTCGTTTTGCAAAACTGGATATTTATAAAGCAAAGGCAAAGGATTTTCAGATTACGGAAGAGGGGGAAATTATGCCGGCGTTCAGCTCAATAGCCGGACTGGGAGAAGCGGTTGCCATGGGGCTGGAAGAGGGAGGAAAACACGGTCCTTACCTTTCCAAAGATGATTTTGTACAAAGAACACATTGCCCGAAAGCTTTTGCCGATAAATTTCATGAACTCGGACTGCTGGGAGAGATTCCTTTGTCGAATCAAATCTCACTTTTTGACTAAGAAGATTGAAATCTTGTCCTAATTTAGATACAATATGTCTATTCAGTACGATTTACAAAGGGTACAGATTGGAGGACAGGTTTCTATGAAGGTTTACGATACCGGTAGTATTCGAAATGTTGTTCTTCTGGGCCATGGCGGTGCCGGAAAAACGACCGTTGCGGAAAGTCTTTGTTATGTTACCCATGCTATAAACAGGCTGGGCAGCGTAGATGAAGGAAACACCATTTCTGACTTTGATAAGGAAGAAAAGAAAAGAAAGTTTTCCATCTCTACCAGTATTCTTCCGATAGAGTACAAGGGAGAAGAAGGGGAACTGAAGATCAATATTCTGGATACACCGGGCTATTTTGATTTTGTGGGGGAAGTGGAAGAGGCAGTCAGTGCGGCAGACTGTGCTGTCATTGTGGTGAATGGAAAGTCGGGAATAGAGCCGGGGACGGTCAAGGCATGGGAGCTTTGTGAAGAGAATCATCTTCCGCGTCTATTCTTCGTCAGCAATATGGACGATGATAAAGCGTCTTTCCGACAGCTTGTTCTGGATCTCGAAAAACGATTTGGGAAGTCTGTTGCTCCTTTCCAGTTACCGATTCGTGAAAATGAAAAGTTTGTCGGCTTTGTCAATGTCGTGAAGATGGCAGGACGTCGTTTTACAAACTTAAATGAATATGAAGCCTGTCCTATTCCGGACTATGTGGAAAAGCATTTGAACATCGCCCGTTCTTCTCTACTGGAAGCGGTAGCGGAAAGTTCCGAAGAACTGATGGAGAAGTATTTTGCCGGTGAGGAATTTACCACGGAAGAGATTCAGGCAGCTCTCCGGGTTAACATCAAAGACTGTAGCATTGCACCGATTCTGATGGGATCAGGTATCCATGTGCAGGGCTTTAATGTTCTTTTACAAGTTATTGACAAGTATTTCCCCTCTCCAAAGGAACTGGAAGCGATTGGCGTCGATGCCTCGAACGGAGAGCATTTTACAGCACATTACAATGACGCGGCAACGCTCAGTGCAAGAGTTTGGAAAACCATTGCAGACCCCTTCCTTGGAAAATACTCTTTGTTTAAAGTTTGTACCGGTGTTTTGAAACCCAACAGTGAAATCTACAATGTCAACAAAGAAGCAACGGAGAAGGTTGGAAAGCTGTATGTCTTACGCGGAAACACCCCCATTGAAGTTTCCGAATTAAAAAGCGGAGACTTGGGTGCCGTTGCGAAACTCGGTTTAACGGAAACCGGGGACAGTATTGCCGTACGGAATGCACCTATCCTGTATCACGCGCCGAAACTGTCGATTCCCTATACATATATGGCTTACAGCGCAGAGAATAAAGCGGATGAGGATAAGCTGTCCACCGCTCTGCAAAGAATGATGGAAGAAGATCGTACTCTTCAAGTGAAGGCGGATCCGGAGAATCGGCAAAGTCTGCTTTATGGCATAGGAGAACAACAACTCGAAGTGGTCTCTTCCCGTTTGAAAGACCGTTATAACGTATCCATTCTCCTGAAGAAGCCGAAGTTCCCCTATAGAGAGACCATTAAGAAAACCGTGAAGGTACAGGGCAAGTACAAGAAACAGTCCGGTGGGCACGGGCAATATGGAGATGTTGTAATGGAGTTTTCTCCCAGCTTCAATTATGATGAAGCTTATTGCTTTAAAGAGGAAGTGTTCGGCGGTGCAGTACCGAAAAATTATTTTCCCGCTGTAGAGAAAGGAATTCAGGAATCTTGCAAGAAAGGACCTCTGGCAGGGTATCCGGTAGTCGGTGTGCAGGCGGTTCTTTTGGACGGTTCTTATCATCCGGTTGACTCTTCCGAGCAAGCCTTCAAAACGGCCGCCTCCATGGCGTTTAAAGATGGTTTTATGCAGGCAAACCCGGTTCTTTTGGAGCCGATAGCGCACCTTGAAGTCATCATCCCGGACAGCTACATGGGAGACATCATGGGCGACCTTACAAAGAGAAGAGGAAGAATCCTGGGAATGAATGCGCTGCATGGCGGAAAACAACAGGTAGAAGCGGAACTCCCGATGAGTAATCTCTACCTCTACAATACCGACTTGCGCTCCATGACCGCCGGTTCCGGCTCCTTCTCTTTCCACTTTGCAAGATACGAGCAGGCGCCTGGAGATATTCAGAACATTGTGATACAGGAAGCGAAGGAAAGAGAGGCGGAAGAAGCTTAAAATCGTGAAATAATCTATTCTACAGGTCGGAAACGGAGTGCGTTCTTTACTCTGCTTTCGGCCTGTATTTTTGTGCCTTAGAGGATAAAAAATGCATCTAAATCTATAAGAAATACATATAGGATTATAAGAAATGCATCTATAGCTATAAGAAATGCATATAGGGCTATATGAAATTCATCTATGGTTATAAGAAATTCCGTCTGCATGCAGTAAGTTGACAGTTTCCTGCGAATAATTTATCATGTTTCTTGCTGATGGAAAGTCCTTGAACAGGATCCTTCCTTTTTTCGTTCTATAAGAAAGAGGTAAGTATGGTTCGTATCGCAATCGATGCCATGGGAGGAGATCTCGGCGTCAAAGCCATGGTAAAAGGGGCTGTCGATAGCCTACAGGCGGAAGGCATAGAATTACTCCTTTTTGGGGATGAAGCTGCAATAAAGAAAGAGTTATCCGCTTATGCCTATAATCCGGAACGTATTGCAATCTATCCATGTACGGAAAGTATCAGTATTCATGATGCTCCTGTTATGGCGATTCGAAGAATGAAAGATTCCAGTCTGGTAAGAGGCATGCAGGCAGTGAAAGAAGGCGATGCGGGTGCTTTTGTTTCAGCCGGCTCTACCGGGGCAGTACTTGCCGGGGGACAACTGATTGTAGGAAGGGAGAAAGGGGTTTATCGTCCGCCTCTGGCAGCCCTGATTCCCACCAGAAAGGGGGCCTGCCTTCTGACGGATTGCGGTGCAAATGTGGATGCAAAGCCGGAATGGCTCACGCAGTTTGCCAAGATGGGCGCCATTTACATGGAAGAGATGCTGGGTATCCCAAATCCTTCCATTGGTCTTGTAAATATCGGTGCGGAGGAAGAGAAAGGAAATAGCCTGGTCAAAGCAACGATGCAGCTCTTGAAGGAAGAGAAGGACTACCGCTTTATCGGTTCCGTAGAGGCCCGGGATATTGTAGAAGGAAACTGTTCCGTTGTAGTCTGTGATGCTTTCGTCGGTAATGTCGTCTTAAAGATGTATGAAGGCGTGGGAAAGATGCTGATGGGAGAAATTTCGGATACCTTAAAGAATAGCGGAATTCCCACTCTTTTGGGCGCCGCCCTCATTAAGGCTGCGCTAAAGAAGAGAATGAAGAAGTTCGATGCAAAGCAATACGGAGGGGCACCTATCCTCGGATTAAAGGGACTTGTTGTGAAAGTGCACGGGAATACGGATGGCAGAGAAGTAACGACAGCCATTCTACAGGCGAAAGACTTTTCCGAGAAAGGTCTGACAGAAAAAATAGCGAAAGCAATTGATTTTAAAGGAGAAGAGGTTTGATATGGAATTAGAAAAGTTAAAGCAAATTATCTGTAGAGAATTAAGCAATGTGAAAGAAGAAGAGATTACGGAAGATTCTCGTTTTGTCGAGGATTTGAATGCGGATTCCCTGGATATTGTTCAGATTGTAATGGGCATTGAGGATGAATTCGGCATCGAGATTCCGGAAGAAGCCAGTTATCAGATTAAAACGGTCGGGGAAGCGCATCAGGCTATTTTAAAAGCCCTGGGAAAATAAAATGAAAGAACAGAGTATGTCGTTAACTTCCCTTGAAGAGCGGCTGTCTTATCATTTTCAGGATCCTACCCTGCTTTCGCATGCCCTGATTCATCCTTCCTTCTCCAACGAACAGGGAGAGGCAAAGGAAGCGTCGAATCAACGTCTGGAATTCTTGGGAGACGCTGTTTTGGAGCTGATTTCCAGTACAGTTCTTTATGACAGAAAGCCGGTACTCCAGGAAGGGCTCATGACGAAGCTTCGCGCTGCGCTGGTTTGTGAACCGGCTCTGGCTATTGTGGCAAGGACACTTCATTTATCGGAATATATTGTTCTCGGAAAGGGAGAAGCACGAGAGGGGATACAATATCGGGATTCCGTTCTCTCGGATACCCTGGAGGCGATTATCGGGGCAATTTATCTCGATGGAGGGCTGGCCAGAGCGGAAAGTTTTGTGAAAGAATTTCTGCTGTCCGATATAGAAAAGAAGCAGCTACAGATGGATGCCAAAACCATGCTTCAGGAATATGCCACGGGGAAGCATCTCAGCCTCCGCTACAGCTTACTGGAAGAATCCGGTCCCTTTCACGACCGTTTTTATAGAGTCTCCGTTACGCTTGATGAGATAGAATATGGCGTGGGAGAAGGAAGTTCAAAGAAGAAAGCGGAGCAGAATGCAGCTTATCTTGCGTTAGAAAAAATAAAGGCGGAAACAGGGGATGTATTTAAAATCTATTGAGATTCAAGGATTTAAGTCTTTTGCAAATAAAACAGTACTTGATTTTTCGCCCGGAATCACCGGTATTGTCGGTCCGAACGGCTCCGGCAAGTCCAACATTTCCGATGCGGTTCGTTGGGTTTTGGGAGAGCAGAAGGTAAAGCAACTTCGCGGCGCTTCCATGCAGGATGTGATTTTCTCGGGAACTGCGGCCAGAAGACCGCAAAGTTATGCCTCCGTTACCATCTCTTTTGATAATGGAGACCATGCGCTTTCCCTTCCTTATACAGAAGTCACCGTTACGAGAAAACTCTATCGCTCAGGAGAATCCGAGTATCGATTGAATGGTTCAGAGTGTCGATTAAAAGACATTCATGAACTTTTTTATGATACCGGAATTGGAAAAGAGGGATACTCCTTAATCGGGCAGGGACAAATTGATAAAATTCTCTCCGGAAAAGCGGAGGAAAGAAGAGCGCTCTTTGACGAAGCGGTAGGAATTGTTAAGTTTAAAAGAAGAAAAGAGCTGGCTGAAAGGAAACTCGAAGAGGAGCAGGGAAATCTTGCCAGAGTCCAGGATATTGTCACGGAATTGGAAAAACAGGTGGAACCCCTTGCAAAACAATCCGAGAAAGCCAGAAAGTATCTTTCCTATCGTGATGAACTGGTGGTTCTGGAATCCACTCATTTTCTAAATAAACTGGAGGATGCGGAGCAGGTCCTTCAGAAATTGGAAGAAGAAGAACGGAATGTGGAAGCTTCCCTGAAAGAGGATGAAGAAAAACAGGCATTACTCGCAGAAGCCTTTTCCAAATTGGAGACGGAAAGGGAGGCACTGGATCGAAAAGAGCAGGAGTTAAGCCATTCTGAAGAAGAGGAGCGGAAGCAAAAAGAAAGTATTGAAGAAGATATTGTTCACTTGAAAGAGTCCATCTCCGGCAAGGAGAGTTCCTCCAGACACTTTCATGAAAGAGTGGAAAGTTTAAAAAAAGAAGCGTCTCTTTCCATTGGAAAGATGGAAGACCTGACTGCTTCTTTATTAACGATTAGAAAGCGCTTGGAAGACTTCCTTTTCTTTGAAACGGAAGAAGAGCAGATTAAGCTGGATCTGGAACTCATTGACTCCACGATTAAAGAAGCGGAGAGAATCATCCAGAGCAGTTTTTACCCCGATTTTCTTTTTGATAAGGGAAGGAAAGAAGGGAAGGAAAAGTCCGTTCTCACCGAGCAGAGTGTCAATTTCCGGGAAACAGAAGAGGAGATGCGGAAATTAAAGAAGGAAGGGGAAGAAAAGCAGCTTGCCCTTTCTCTTAGTGAAAAAAATCGCAGTGAAAAAGAAAAGTTACTGCAAGAGGAGAAACAAGAGCTTCAAGATCTACTCCGCAGTAAAGAAAGATGCAGAATACAGTGGGAGAACCTCCGGAATCTTGCGGAACGATATGAGGGATTTGGACAGGCTGTCCGGGCCTCAATGAAAGAGAAAGAAAGAGAAAACGGGCTCATTGGCGTGGTTGCCGATTTATTAAAAACCCGAAAGGAATATGAGCTTGCTTTAGAGACAACGCTTGCCGGAAGTCTCCAAAATCTGGTTTGTGAAGAGGAAGGGACTGCGAAGCGCCTTCTGGAAAAATTAAAAAGAGAGAAACTGGGGAGAGCAACCTTTCTTCCGATGAGCTCTATTCGAAAAGAACGAGACAATCGATATGACAGTATAAAGGGTGAGCCGGGGCTTATCGGTGTTTTTTCCGATTTTGTAACGGTTCCGGAAAGTTGTCGCGGATTAGAACAGTATCTTTTATCGAAAGTTTTGCTTGTGGACTCTCTTGACCATGCCCTAATGATCGCGCGAAAATATAAGCATAGTCTTCGCATAGTGACTTTGGACGGCGAACTTCTACAGGCCGGAGGCGCGTTGTCCGGCGGAGCCTACCGTAATTCCTCTTCCCTTATCGGAAGAAAGAGGGAAATCGAGGATTTGGAGAAAAAGCTGGAAAGTTTGCAAAAAGAAGAAAATCTGCAAAGAGAAAAACTTTTGCAGCACGAAGCGGAATGGGACAAGCTAAAAAGGAGAGAAGAAGAGGATAGAGAGGAGATTCTCCGCCTCGATCGCCTTTACAGGGAGAAAAGTCTTCGTTTGCAGGGCAGTGTGAATGCGGAAAGGCAGACTCTTTCCGCCAGAGTGGATTTTCTTAGTGAACAGCTGCACGAATATAGTGAAAAAATTGAGCAAAACTTCAGCGATCAGCTTGATTTGGAAGAGGAAAACAAGAGTACTGCCGGAATGGTGGAGGAAGAGCAAAGAAAGATTCAGTTCCTGGAACAGAAAATGCAGGATTTCCATACAAAGGAGGAGGAACGAAAGGCGGAACGAATCGCTTTAAAAGAAAGAAGAACTTCGATTTCCGAAGAGGAAAAAGCATTCTATCGTAAGAAAGAAGGAATGCAAGAGGATCTTTTAGAGAAAGAAAAGGAAAAACTGCGACTATCTCATCAGAGAGAGAAGCTCGAAGAACGTTCCGCACAGTCCGCTTCAGACCTTTTTGAGGAGTATGGAATAGGCGTGAGTCAGGCAAAACAATATTTTGATGAAGCGCTCTCCACAAATCCCGCTCTTCCGTCGATTATTCAGGAGAAAAAGGCTGCGATGAAGGGGCTCGGTTCCATTAATCTTGACAGCATAGAGCAATATACGGAAGTGAAAGACCGCTATGAGTTCCTCCGGAAACAAGTGGAAGATTTGTTGCAATCGGAGATTTCTCTTCGAGAGATTATTAAAGATCTGGATAGCGGAATGCGAAAACAGTTCCATGAGAATTTCCATAAGATTCAAGAGCGTTTCAATGAAGTTTTTCGTGTCCTTTTCGGCGGCGGATCCGGAAGAATTGAAATCGATGATCGGGAGGATCTCTTGGAAAGCGGCATCTCCATTATCGCCGAACCCCCCGGAAAGAAGCTGCAAAACATGATGCAACTCTCCGGCGGGGAGAAAGCACTCACTGCCATTTCTCTTCTTTTTGCTTTGCAGAGTTTGAAACCATCTCCCTTCTGCTTGCTGGATGAGATCGAGGCTGCACTCGATGATTCCAACGTCGTTCGCTTTGCAAAATATCTCCACCACTTGACGGAGAATACGCAGTTTATCGTGATTACACATCGAAGAGGAACTATGGAAAGTGCGGACCGTCTCTTCGGTGTTACAATGCAGGAGAAGGGCATTTCCACGCTGGTTTCCGTAGATCTGGTAGAAGAACAGTTGGAGTAAGAACAGTACGTACGTTACGGAAGGAAGGAGTCTCCATGGCTAACTTTTTCTCAAAGATATTATATAATTTATTCCAATCCGACAGAGTAGTAGACGATGATTTTTATGAAGAATTGGAA
>JABZIV010000026.1 GCA_015258095.1 Lachnospiraceae bacterium | reverse complement strand
TCGCTAATCCGATTTTGGTTTTAAAGACAATAATCATAAGAATCGCCATAAGAAGAACGGAGACAAGGAACATCATAATCTGCGTATGAGCAATGGGAAATTTTCCAATCATGATGGTTCCATCTCCAAATATGGAAGGGAAATTTCTTTTTTCCGAGCCCAAAAAAATGATTAACAAATTTGTTATGATGTTGGAAATACCGATTGTGGTGATAAGAGATGCAATGGGCGGTGATTTTTTCTTTCTCAATGGCTCTAGCGCTACTTTATCAATAACAATCCCCAGCACACCAGTTAACAACATTGCCGCTATAATCCCGGGAACTACGCCAAAGTGCATTCCAATAAGTAGCATCGCCGATTCCGCACCAAAAGCATATACTGCACCGTGAGAGAAATTAACCAATCGGAGAATTCCGAAAACTAAAGAATATCCTACAGCAATAAGTGCATACCCCATGCCCAATGCTAAACCATTAATTATTTGCTGTGTGACCATACTTACTCCTGCTTTCAATTTACTTAAAACTTTTTTATAAGGATGGGAAGGAACTTATATCTTCCCATCCTTTCCAATATCAACCTGTAACATTTTCGAAGCACATGATGTCTCAGTCCAGACAAGTAGCATAAACTGATTTTGTAGTACTCTTTTGTAGTTTACTTATCCATTTTTACAAACTTTCCATCTTTAATGGTAACTTTAACAAATTGCTTATCTACATCACCTTTTTCATCAAATTTGATTTCTCCGGTAACACCTTGATACTTTTCTTTATAAAGTTGGTCTTTCACCTTCTCAGAATCTGTAGTATTGGCATCCTTAATCGCCGTTAATAGAATACCAACAGAGTCATAAGCCTGTGATGTTAGTGCAGAAGGTGCATTTCCATAAGCTGCCTTATATGCTTCAACATAAGATTTCACATTCGGATCATCAGACTCGGAGAAGAAAATAACCGGGAAACAAACTCCTTCCACAGCCTGTCCGCCGAGTTCAATCAACTGTTGACTATAGGCATTGGAGAATCCAACTATACTGATATCAGGATTAATTTGCTTATACTGCTTTGCTACGGGAGCAACTAAATTGTACATTCCACAGCAGATGACCACATCTGCACCGGCTTCGTTAAGCTTTGTGATTGCCGGTGTATAATCATCAGAGCCTTCCATTACTTCTTCATGCGCAACAACCTTTGCGTCCGTCTTTTCGATTAATTCTTTAATGATGGAAGAAGTATTCGTGCCCCAGTCCGTCATAATGCTGATAATCCCTACTTTTTTCTTTCCCAGATCATTTACAGCGATATCGATACTTGCTGCCGCCTCTTTAGAAATGATGGTATTATTTCTAAAAATATAGTCTCCAATTCCGGAATAATCCGGGTGAGATGCGGACGGAGAAATTTCAATGACCTTGTTTTCCTGATAAATAGGAGCCGCTGTCATGCAAACTCCGGAAGAGAAATGACCAATAACTCCGACAACCTTTTTATCGGAAATAATCTTCTGTGCTATAGTCGTTGCCTCTTCAGCAGTATTTTTATCATCATACTGTACAATCTCAATCTGTTTTCCTAAAACGCCGCCTTTATCATTCCATTCCTTAGCCTGTAAGTTTGCCGCGTTATAAAATCCGATTCCATATTCCGAATTGTCTCCTGTCATCGGTCCGCAAACAGCAATCTGAATCTTATCTCCACTTGCTTTTGCATCATTCTTTTCAGACTTTGCCCCGCCGCAGGCACTAAGAAGCGCCATACCAAGCAAGCCACACAACAAAATTCTTTTTTTCATTCATACACCTCCTGAGAATTGTCGTTTTGGGAAATTCTTCTATTTCCCTTCTTTGATACCTATAGTTTATTCTGAAACAAGGAAAAACTCTATATCTTTAATGCATAATCACTAAGTTTGTCACTTATATATGGATATATTTTGGATAATTATCATAATATAAACTAATGGCACATGACGATTGTCTCATTTTGACACAATTATTTTTTTATTGATTTTATTATAAAATTCAGTTTTCACTTCAATCACTTTTCCAAACAAAAAAAAGAGAGCAGCCTCTATACTGCCTCCTAAAAGTTAAATCAAAATCCAACGATTTGGAGGTCGGTACATCTACACTTCTCTCTTTTTTATTATATTATTTCTTCTCCTCCCCTACTCTCTCTCCTCCTGATACCGGAGCGCAGCTTCCACAAGCCCTTTAAAGAGGGGATGCGGAACGTCGGGGCGGGACTTGAATTCGGGGTGCGCCTGGGTTGCGATAAAGAAGGGATGATTCACCAGCTCCACCATCTCTACGATTCTGCCGTCCGGGGACTTGCCGGAGGCAATCATGCCCTGCGCTTCAAAATCCTTTAAGTAGCTGTTGTTTACTTCATAGCGATGTCTGTGCCGTTCCGAGATTTCCCTCTTTCCATAGAGACGCTCCGCGAGGCTGCCTTCCTTCAACGTGCAAGGATAAGCGCCAAGGCGCATGGTACCGCCGATATTTTCTACCCCTTCCTGCTCTTCCATCAGGTGAATCACGGGGTAATGGCTCTCTTTGTTGAATTCCGTACTGGACGCATCCTGCATGTGCAGCACGGAGCGGGCAAATTCAATCATGGCAACCTGCATACCGAGGCAAATGCCGAGGTAGGGAATTCCCTTCTCCCGGGCATATTGAACAGCCAGAATCTTCCCCTCGATACCGCGGTTTCCGAACCCGCCGGGAATAAGAATGCCGTCGGCATCATGGAGATAGCTCTCAATAGACTCGGGATTCAGCTTTTCCGAATCAACCCAGAGAATCTCTACCTCCGCTTCATTGGCAATCCCTCCGTGATGCAAACTCTCCGCAACGCTTAAGTAAGCGTCATGAAGCGTCACGTATTTTCCGACCAGCGCAATCGTCACATGATGCTTCTTTTTATGAAAACGATCCACCATCGCGCGCCAAACGTCGAGTTTCGGCTCCGGACAGGGAAGCCGAAGAGCTTCACACACTGCCTTTGCCAGGTTTTCTTTCTCCAGCATAAGCGGTACGTCATACAGGGAATCTGCATCCAGGTTCTGGATAATCCGCTCTTTTTTCACATTGCAGAAAAGCGCGAGTTTCTCCCGAATAGCATCATCAATCGGATAGTCTGCTCGGCAGACAAGAACATCGGGCCAGAGTCCCATGCTCTGGAGCGATTTCACGCTCATCTGAGCCGGCTTCGTTTTCAACTCTCCGGATGCCTTGATGTATGGAATTAAAGTGACTTGGATGACAGCAGCATTTTCCCGTCCTACCTCCGCCTGAAACTGACGAATTGCTTCAAGGAAAGGCTGGCTTTCGATGTCTCCTACAGTACCGCCGACCTCGATGATGGCGACAGTGGTTTTGTCCGCCCGCTCTTCTTTTTCTCTATAAATACGGCTCTTGATTTCATCCGTAATATGCGGAATGACCTGCACCGTACCCCCGCCGTAATCGCCGTGCCGTTCCTTATTGAGAACGGTCCAATAGATTTTTCCGGTGGTGACATTCGAGTGCTTATCCAGACTTTCATTGATAAAACGCTCATAGTGTCCGAGATCCAGGTCCGTCTCCGTTCCGTCATCCGTGACAAAAACTTCCCCGTGTTGAATCGGGTTCATCGTTCCGGGGTCCATGTTGATGTAGGGGTCAAATTTCTGCATCTTTACAGAATATCCCCTATCCTTTAAGAGCCTGCCAAGAGAGGCAGCCGTAATCCCCTTTCCGAGGCCTGAAACTACACCGCCGGTTACAAAAACATACTTTACCATCTTCGCACCCCCTCATTCACAAAAACGGCACTTCGAAAAAACTTCAAAGTGCCGTTTTTTTACGATGTAATAATATAAAACTTGCCGTATACACTGTCAAGAAGAGAGAGGCATATCGCTTCCTCTCTGTGGGAAGTGCGATTCCTCCACTATAGGGGTTATACTTCCTCTACTCTGTAGCATTACACCGCCTCTACTCCCGGTTTCACATAACGGATTTCACAGAGTTCCAGGGCCTCTTCCACCGATTTCACCGGTAGAATCTGTAATTTCTCCTTCACTTCCTCGGCAACATCACGAAGGTCATCCTCATTTGCACTCGGAATCAGAACCGTCTTCACTCCGGCGCGCTCCGCCGCCATGAGTTTCTCCGGAAGACCGCCAATCGGATTCACCAAGCCTTCCAGGGATACTTCGCCTGTCATGGCGATGCGGGGGCTAACGGCCTGTCCGGTGACAAGCGAGGCAAGAGCAATCGTCAAAGTGATTCCCGCAGAAGGACCGTCTTTCGGTGTGGCACCGTCCGGGACATGGATGTGCAGGTCATTTTCTTTAAAGCGCTTTGCCTTATCCGGAAACATCGACTTCACGAGGCTAATCGCAATCTGGGCGGACTCCTTCATCACGTCACCGAGCTGACCGGTGATGGTGAGCTTGCCTTCGCCCTTCGTAAACATGGTTTCAATATAAAGAATTTCTCCGCCGACTGCTGTCCAAGCGAGTCCGGTGACGATACCCGGCTTTCCCTCTTCCTTCACTTCTCTGTGATGAAGCGGATTCATATCGAGATATTCCCGTAAATCGTCCTTGCCAACCGTAATCTTCTCGGCTTTTCCTTTCACAAGCTGCACGGCGGCAATACGGCAAAGGGTATCCAAACGTTTCTTCAACCCTCTTACACCGGCTTCTCTTGTGTAGTCGGAAATGATGGTCTGTAATGCCTCATCGCTGATTTCTACATTTTCCGGCTGTAAACCGACCCCTTTCAGCGCCTTCCGAAGGAGATGCCGCTTCGCAATCTCAAACTTCTCGGTCGGTGTATAGCCCTGATACTGAATCACTTCCATACGATTTAAAAGCGGTGCGGGAATCGTATCCAGAGAATTTGCCGTACAGATGAACAGGACATCGGAAAGGTCATAGGGGACGTCCATGTAATGGTCGGTGAAGGTATTGTTCTGCTCCGGATCCAGTACTTCCAGAAGAGCCGCCGCCGGATCTCCATTGTAGGAAGAAGAGAGCTTATCGACTTCGTCCAGCACCATGACCGGATTCGAAACACCGGCTTTCTGAATCCCGTCCATAATTCGACCGGGCATCGCCCCGAGATAGGTTCTTCTATGCCCGCGGATATCCGCTTCATCCCGCACACCGCCGAGACTGACCCGTACATACTCCCTGCCGAGCGCTTTTGCGATGCTCTTTCCGATACTTGTTTTACCGGTACCCGGCGCACCGACAAAGAGAAGAATCGAGCCGGATTGCTGTTTCTTCAAGTTCATGACAGCAATCTGCTGAATCATTCTCTCTTTTACCTTCTTTAAACCGAAGTGGTCCTCGGAAAGAATCTTCTCCGCCTCGTCTAAGTCGATCTCCTTCTGTTCTTCCTTCTTCCAGGAGAGGCCGGTCAGAAAATCCAGATAATCATAGAGCATTCCTGCTTCCTGCCCGTTCATCCCCTCATTTTTCAAACGATTCAGAATCTTTGTCGCTTCTTTCTTCGCGGTCTCATTCATACCGGACTCTGCAATCCGAAGTTCAAACTTCCGTAAGTCGGAGACTTTCTCCGGATGCATTTCATCCAGCTCTTTTTGAAGATAATCAATCTGCTTCTGCAACGCCTGCTCTTTATAGAGCTTCTGATAGTCTTCCTGCTGCTGTGTACGCGCATCCGTCGTCACCTTCGTCACTTCGATATATTCATAGATAATCTGCTCGAGCATCTTCGTTCGCACGGAAAGCCTGTCTTCCTGAAGGACATTGTAGCGCTCCTCATTGTTGAGACTGAGCATCGGAGATAAGATACATGCCACTTCCTGAATGGACTTATGACTCTCGATCATCCCCTCCAGGAACTGTCCTCCACGCAGGCGAGACGCCAGTTCTTTCAACTCTTTTTTGATCTCCAGCAGTTTCTTCTCCGCGTCCGTCCGGTCCAGATCATCCACATCGTAGACGGTCTCCGTCTCCAGAAGAAGCGGCTCACCTTCTTTCTGCGAAAGCGCAAGAATCCGCATACGGCTTCCTGTCTCTACCATGCAATAGCCGTCCTTGCTGATTTCCTTGACAACCCCTTCCACTGCAATGGGATACAGCTCTTCTTTCGTAAGAGACTGCGTGTTCAATTCGTTCTTATGTAAAACAGCAAGGAGGATCTTGTCGCCCTCTCCCACTGTCTTCCCTGCCAAGGTTCTAAAATGCTCCATTTGAAAATAAATCTGTGCATTCGGTAAAACAACCATGTTATAGGTTGGAACTACTCTCATAATATGCCCTCCTTGTATGTCTTCCCGGACATCACCCTTCCCATCTTTTCCGGAAAATAGACCAACGGCATCCTCCACCTTCCCTGCGCGGGAAATGGGGTCGGAGGCTCCGCTTTCCTTCTCGGATGAAATCGACTGATCCGTCTTCTGCTCCTCCTGCTCCTTCGGTATGGGTCTCGAAATAGCGGAAATACGAGGCTGCTTCTCAGTGCCTTTCTTTCCCTCTTTTCCTTGTAACTCGCTTATGATTTCTTTTAGTGCGTCCACTAAATTTTTCATTGTAAACCTCATCCTTTTTAGTTTGTTAGCAATCAAAATAATCGAGTGCTAATCTACCGATACAGATTATCACCCGCCGTTTTCACTGTCAAGCTGTTTAGAAATTGTTAATTTATTGGAATAATCAAAGAAAGCGTAAGAGGAACTTCTTAAGAAAGATGTCTCTCTTTCCATCTATAATGCGTATCAGATGCGCCATATAAGACATCCGTAACGGTAACCGTATCATTATCGATAACATAAAATACCACAAAATGATCTACCAACATTCTATGAATGCCCATAGAATATTCCGGTTCCAATTCGACACAAGCAAATCGATCCGGGAATTGTTTAAGCGATACAATAGCATCTGCAATACGGTTATACTGCTTCATCGCATTCTCCGGAGCTTTCAATCGTACCGCTATATAGGAATAAAGCGCCTCCATATCGGAAAGCGCTTCTTCTGTAATCTGCACAGCATAGCTTTTCATGAACTATGACTCTCCCGAAACTTTGCAAATGCCTTCTCGGCATTCTGCACTTTTCCTTCCTCGTAGTCTGCATAACCTCGTTTTAACTTTGCATGAAACTCTTCTTCCGTCATATTAAAAATGGCCATCTTTTCAACAGAGTTTGACAAACTTACAGAAAAAGGAATCCCACCGGTAAGAACGACCTGATGTAAGAACAAATCAATAGCCGTAGACATAGGCAATCCTAATTTACTCAGTACTTCCTCTGCGTCTTTTTTCAAGACAGGGTTAACCCTTAAATTCAGCGTTTTTGACTTCTCCATAAAATGAATCTCCTTTTTCAGGAGATTGTAACGAAAACATCGTTACATTTCAAGTTTTTCTACCAAAAACCCCCGGATTCTATGCATCACCCGCCGTTTTCACTGTCAAGCTGTTTAGAAATTGTTAATTTATTGGAATAATCTACGCTAAGCGATTTTACATCAAATATTTTATGCGTATTGACTTGATACGCATAAAAAAATATACTAATCCCATAAGAAAGGAGAGACTATGCCTAAAAAGCCGAGAGAATTAGAAAAAATCATATTAAAAGACGGCTGGTATCTTGTTGGACAGGAGGGCTCTCATAGGCAGTATAAGCATCCTACAAAATCAGGCAAAGTCACTATCCCCTTCCATACAAAGGAACTTACAAAATTCACAGAATGTTCTATCTATAAACAAGCAGGAATAGAGAGGAGTTGAGGATGTTAAGTATATATCCGGCAATCTTTTATAAGGAAGAGGGGGGAAGATATTCGGTTTGCTTCCCCGATTTTGATGTTGCCACTTGCGGAGACGATTTAAATGACGCAATGAACATGGCGATAGAGTGCCTTGCTGTACAACTGAAAAGCTTAAAGGAAGACGGAGATGATTTTCCGGCACCCACCCCTGTCGATAAAGTGGATCCGGTTGCTTATGCAAAAGAATTAGGAGGAAGTATACCATCTGATTATTTTGTAACTCTAATTAGTGTGGATGCCGACGAATATGCCGGATTACACTTCAACAAATCCGTACGAAAAAACCTTACTATTCCCCGTTGGCTAAATGAGAAAGCTTTAGCACAGGGCATAAACTTTTCCCAGGTATTACAGGAAGCATTACTGGAAAAAGTTGGAGGATAGAATGAGATATCGCACGCTTTGCGCGCGATATCTCGTTACGTATAAAATCCCGGATTCTATGCTCTTTCGAGCTTAAAATCCGGGGTTTTTCATCGCGGAGATGAAGGGATTTGAACCCTTGCGCCGGTTGCCCGACCTACCGCATTTCGAGTGCGGACCCTTCAACCACTTGGGTACATCTCCAAAATACCAAAGGTATAAAAAAACCGGCGAGTACACTCACCGATTATACTCCTTTGCTGCCGGCGACCGGGGTCGAACCGGTATGAGATTTTAATCCCGCAGGATTTTAAGTCCTGTGCGTCTACCTATTCCGCCACGCCGGCAAGTTAGGATAGCATCCTAACTTTGTCGCTTCTATTGCAACAGGCTAATGATACAGAATGCGCCTGTCTTTGTCAATATTTAATTTGGTCTTTATACCGGACCTTTATGCCGGATAGAATCCGGACGGCTCTTCCTTCAGATTGATGAAAATGTTCTTCATCTGTGTGTAATGCTCCAGAATCACTTTATGCGTTTCTCTTCCGACCCCGGAGGTCTTCACGCCGCCAAACGGTGCGCCGGCAGGAATGGCATTGTAGGTATTGATCCAGATTCTTCCCGTTTCGATTCCTCTGGCTACACGCATTGCACGGTTGATGTCTCTTGTCCAAACCGCACCGCCAAGGCCGTATTCGGAGTCATTTGCCATCGCGATGACCTCTTCTTCCGTCTTGAACTTAATCACAACCGCTACCGGCCCGAAGATTTCTTCCCTTGCCGCACGCATACTGTTATCTACATTCACAAGAAGGGTCGGACGGTAAAATGCGCCCTTCGCAAGTTCTCCCTCATCAAAGACTCTTCCGCCGCAGGCAATCTTCGCCCCATCCTGTACTGCAATGTCGACGCAGGACTGAATCTTCTTCACCTGTCTGTCATTGATCTGTGCTCCCATCTGGGTATCCGGCTCGAGGGGATTTCCGACTTTGACTTTATTGAACTGTTCCACTGCCGCTTCCACGAATCTGTCATAGATGTCCTCATGCACAAATACACGGGAGCCTGCGCAGCAAACCTGCCCCTGGTTGAAGAGGATACCCAGCTGCAAACCGTCCAGCGCCATATCGAAATCACAGTCCGGGAACACGATATTTGCCGACTTGCCTCCGAGTTCCAAAGTAGCCGGAATGAGCTTATCCGCTGCCGCTTTCGCTACGCTGTATCCCACCTCTGTAGAACCTGTAAAGGCAAGTTTCCGGAAGCCTTCATGCTCCAGCATATACTGCCCGGACTTCGAGCCTGCACCGGAGAGCACATTGACAACACCCTTCGGAAGCAGATCCTTGATCAGCTTCATCAGCTCTAAAACGGATAACGGAGTCGAAGAACTCGTCTTCAAAACACTGCAACAACCCGAAGCAAGAACCGGTGCCAGCTTCCATGCCGCCATCAGGAAGGGGAAATTCCAGGGAACAATCTGCCCCACCACACCGATAGGTTCGCGGATAATGAGGGAAAGGGTATTCTCATCGAGAAAGGTTGCAGAATCTTCTTCCGTGCGCACTGCTCCGGCAAAATAGCGGAAATGATCCGCTGCGAGCGGAATATCGACAGCGAGAGTCTCTCGAATCGGCTTTCCGTTGTCTAAGCTTTCCACCTTGGCAAGCCAGTCTTTATGCTGATCAATCCGGTCTGCAATGTCTAAAAGAATCTTTGCACGGCTGACCCGATCCACCTTCTTCCATGCCGGAAAGGCTTTCCAGGCTGAACGAACGGCACGATCCACGTCTTCCTTCGTCGCCTCTGCAACTTCGGAAAGCAGTTCTCCGGTAGCCGGAGAGTATGTCTTAAACCGCGCCTTATCGGAGCTCTCCGTGAACTCTCCGTCAATAAACAAACCATAAAATGCATCTAATTTTTCCATTATGTTATTCCTCCTGTTTTAAAAAAGTTCTTAAAAAGTGATATTCCAAAATCGATGGAACGAAATATTTTCTCTTTCTGAACCGGAGTATAACATATAAAATTCTTGAATTAGCTACTTCTAATTTGTGAAATATTTATAAAGTTTGACTATTAACTAACTATCCGGGCGCTACTTTTTTGTACAGTTTTTCAAAATGACAAGGACTAATCGGCATTCCCGATATAGCAGGCTTCCCCTGTCCCATCCCAGATCATTGATCAGCATTCCTTTTCGGCTCTTCCTAAATCATCCTTGCGCTTGCACAGGTAAAGTACAAAATCTGTCTGTGCTCCGCGAGCTTTTTTAAGAGCTCTCTTCCTCTTTCTCCCTTTTCATCATCAAAATGGCTAAACGGGTCATCTAAAAACAGGACCGCTTCCCCCTCCGGGAACATCGCATCAAAAACGGCAAGTTTCATGGCAAAGCGGCAAAGATCCTGCAAGCCTTCGCTCAGGTAGGCAAGATTCCTCCGGAGTCCTCCCTCCAGGAATTCAATCTCGAGATCGTTTGTTATGGAGAATTGCAATTCGAGATTGCTAAGCTCCTTGAAATACACCGTAAAAGCGGAAAGAATCGGCCCTCTGTATTCCGAAGAAAAGGCATCCTTCGCCTCCTCCAGATATTCCTTCGTCTCCTGCAAGATATGGATTCGCTCTTCCATCGCTTCTCGCTCTGCCCGCACCGCATGGAGTTTTCTTTCCTGCTCGGAAAGCTGCCGCACTGCTTCCGCCTTCTCTTCCCGTTCCTCTCTTTTTTCCCGGATGCGGTCTTTCAGCGTCTCCTGCGCTCTACGATGACTCTCGAGCCTCTGCTGTGCTTCTTCCAGGGAAAGGCTCTCTCCGCCTTCCTCTCCTGCGACGCCTTCATTTCCTTCTTCCTCTAAAAAGCGCGTAAGCGCCTCCTGTCGTTCCGCCTCCTCTTTCTCCAGGGAAAACATCTCCTCCAGCTTATGAAAACGAAGCAGAAGTTCCTCTAAAGAGGCCATGCGAAGGGTCTCCCTCTTCTTCCTCCGCTCTTCTTCCTCTCCTTTTTGTAGAGAAAAACGCTTCTTTCTTTCCGCCTCTCCATAAAATATGGCAAGGGATACGGAGAAGAGAAGCAACGCAATGAGAAGGAACAGGCTTCCGGGAACCGCCAGAGAAGCGCCAAAAATCTTCGCAAAAAAGAGAAGCAGAAAGAGGAGAGCAAAGCCCGAGAAGACGAAAGGCATCGGATTGTGCCGGGTTTGCGTGTCCTCCCTTTCTGTCTGAGAATCCGCCTCCACTACTTTCTCCTCTGTGCCGACTCCATTTTTCAGAGCGGAAATCTTCTCTTTCAGGTCCTCGACTTCCTTTTTCCAGAGACTGTCTTTCTCCTCTTCCGATAAGGTCTCGAAACGCTCCTGATAATACCACTTCTTCGCATTTTCATAGCGGAAATGCGCCTTCTCCAGTTCCTCTGAAAGCTTCTTGTATTCTACCTTTTTCCCGAGCGCTTCCTTCTCCCGAATGCCTTTCTGTACATCTTCCGCGAGCGCCTCTTCCTCTTCGCCTTTCTTCTTCCATTCCTCTTCGAGAGAGAGCACCTCTTCCTCAAGGGAAAGGACCGCTTGCTCCGCTTCTTCCTTCCGAAGAAGCCCCGCAGAAAGATTCTCTTCTTCCATTTTCTTCTTGAAAATGGCACCCGTCCGACGATTGGGAGACAGCGCATTGATGGCATCCTTCAAGGTATTCTGCACCTTCTGGAACTTCTTCATATCCTCTTCGTCATCGGAAACATTGCCCAGCTTCGCATGAATACTGGAATTAAACTGCAAACGGAAATCCTCGTGACTGAGCATCGCAACACGCTGAAAAGCGTCTCTATCGAGGGAAAACAGCTCTTCTCCGATATTTTCCGTGTAATCGTGACTTTCCTTCCCTCCTTCTTCCAGTAAGCGAAAAGAATCTTCCGCTTTACGAAGACCGAAACTTCTTTCCAGAATGTACTCTTTTCCATTTTCCTGAAAATGAATATTCCCGCCGAATTTTCCGCCTCGGAACGGCATAAAATGCTTCCGCTCATTCTCCGAAACATCCTGCTTCCGTTCTCCGGAAAGACCATAAAACATGACGAGGAAAAAATGAAGAAGCGTAGTCTTTCCTTCTCCATTTTCCCAAAGAAAGGGATTCAGGGAAGACGTAAAGTGAAAGTCTTCCTCCTGCCACTTTCCAAACGCTGCGATATGACAAGACCGGATAATCATAATTCCTCTCCCTGTAATAACCCTATACCGAGAAGAACAATCTTCTCCTTCTCTTCTTCCGTTAAGTTCTCACTCCCCATGACGCGCCGGAGAAATTCTCCCTTTAGGCTCTTCTCTTCCCGGTATTCTTCCTGCCGAAGAACAAGTCTGCACTCTTCTTTGATTTCCACATAGGAAAAACGGTCCTTTAATTGATTCTCCAGATAGCGAAGATTCCGCTCTCCCTCGGGACTCCGTTCTCCGCGTAAAATGATGTGGAGACTGTCCTGCTCTTTCGCCTCCTCCGCACTGAGTTCCGCTTCAATTCTGTCCAGTGTCGAAAGGGTATCCTCCTCTTCCGTGAGTTCCAGCGTAAGGATACGGAAACGGCCTTCCTGAAGCGGTACAAAAGTACTCCTGCATTCTTTCCGCTCTTCCTCTATCTCGAGATACAGAAAGCCTTTCTCCCCTTCTTCATCAAATCCTCTTCCTACGAGACAGCCGGGATAAGCATACTGCATACTCCCGACTCTCCCTTCTTCTCTTTTATGGATATGTCCTAAGGCAAGATAATCAATCGGGTAAGCGGAGAGTGCCTTTAGGGAAATGCGGTCTCCCTCTACAGGAAGTTTTTCTCCTCCCTCTCCGCTCCCTTCCGTAAACTCACACGGAACCGCCGTGCCATGCAGCATCAGGATATTGAAGTCTTCTTCTTTGAAACGCAAAAAGTTCTTCTCTCCTTCGGCATCAGTATGACAGTCTCCGCCCTCACCATAAAATTCCACTCCGGAAAGCAAGAGATGCTCCTTCAAGCGATACTTCTTCCCCTCTTTTGAAAAGAGAAAAAGATTCTTCGGGAGATTCTCCTGAAAACGGAAAGTACTTTTTGTATCGTGATTTCCGCGCAAATAAAAAAAAGAAATCTCCGGATTCTTCCGAACGGAAGAAAGGAAGAAGTCCATTGCCGCGCGGGAAACCACCGCACTGTCAAAGAGATCTCCGGAAATGAGTACTGCCTGCACCTGTTTTTCCTTTGCAAAATCCAGGAGTCTGCCCCATGCCCGGAGAAGCTTCTGTCTTCTTTCCTCCGCTTCCTCTTTCGTAAAACGGGAGGAAAATGCCGCATCGAGATGCAGATCCGCCGTATGAATTAAACGCACCATAATCTTTTCCCTATAGCTTTCTTGCTTGATTGATTGCTCTCTTGCTCGTTTTCTTGCTTGCTAGCTTTCTTGTTTGCTTAGTTTCTTACTTGCTTTCTCTTGCTTTACTTTCTTGCTTTCCTGTACTGCATTGCTGCAAGTAAAGAAGAAACCCGTCCCTACTGTAACATGGCAACCGCGCGTTCCAAAATTCCCGTCATCTTCGCCATGGCAAGTCCATAATTACATATCGGAATCCCTTTTGCAAGGAAGTCCTGATACCGTGATTGTACTTCTCTTTCACTAAGCATACAAGCACCGCAGTGAATCATGAGTCTGACGCTCTTCTGTTCTTCTTCGGAGAGAAATCCTTTCCCTTCACTAAAAACAAAGCGGAGCTCTTTTCCGCTATAGTTTCTCAGCATCTTCGGAAGCTTCTCCGTTCCGATATCTCCGCACTGTCTATGATGCGTACAGCCTTCCGCAATATAGACGGTATCTCCGTCCTGTAAGTCGTCCAGTATACGGCAGCCCTCTAAGGCATAGGAGAGAAACCCTTTATAGCGTGCCATCAGAATTGAAAAGGAGGTCAGGGGCTGCTCCTTCGGTAATATCCGCTCCACTTCTCGAAAAGCCTGCGAATCGGTCACCACAAGCTTTCCTCTCCCATGCAGACTCTCCATCACCGTGCACAGTTCTTCTACCTGTGTCACAATCGGAATCGCATGATAGTCCAGAAGGTCGCGGATGGCAAGCTGTTGCGGGAGAATGAGTCTTCCCTTCGGTGCGGATCTGTCAATCGGGGTAACCAGGATAACCCTGTCTCCCTTTGACACGAGTCCGGAGAAAATACGCCTCTCTTCCCGCTCTTTCGGTAAGGCATTCCCGAGTGCTTCTTTGATTTCCCAAATTCCCGATAACTGCACGGAAGAGCAGAGGAAGACCCCTTTGATTCCATCCTTGAATCGCTGAAGCAGCTCCGAAAGAAATTCCCGTTCCCGCTCGGAAAGACAATCCGCCTTAGTAAGAACGAGAAAGACCGGAATATGCTCTTTTTGGAGCGAAGAAAGAAAGGTCCTTTCCTCTTTCGGTAAGAAAAAATCTCCGTTATCCCGGGAGAGTGCAGGATTTTTTGCAAAGTGCTTTTCCCATTCCTCCAGAAAAACCTTCCCGGAAAGCACAATAAGGGCAATGTCCGTCTCGCGAATCACCTCTTGTGTTCGTTCAACGCGCATTGCCCCAAGCTCTCCTTCATCATCCAATCCTGCCGTATCCAGCAGAACGACCGGTCCCAGCGGAAGAATCTCCATCGTCTTTCTAACGGGATCTGTCGTCGTACCCGGAATATCCGAAACGAGGGAAACCGGCTGCCCCGCAATAGCATTCATCAGACTCGATTTCCCTGCGTTTCGTCTTCCGAAGAAGCTGATATGAACACGTTCACTTTGCGGTGTGTCCTGTAAGCTCATGGTTCCTCCTTAAGTGCAGATGATTGAGTTAAACTTTCTTCATTTTGCATTGCCGTATGGGGACACGCTCTCGCTAACCTCGCCACGTAGGGGTTCTAAGTTTTTACAATACCAAAAACGAAGAACCCACGGGCTCAGATTGTCCCCATACGGCAATCACAAAATGACAGAAAATCATTTTTTCAAATTTTCATACATAAAGTTAGAAGTAGAAATCCCGCTTATTGGACTGATAAATGCTCTCGATATGCTCCCCTGCAATTCTGCTTCGGTTTGCGTTCGGAATCGTCTCCAATTCCTCCTCAATAAGCTCTTCTCCGCATTTTCTGGTTTCGGGGCTTGCATAGTCGGTCAGGTACTCCGCCAAAGTCATTAAAGCGTTCGGATGACAGCAGTTCTGAATCTGTCCGGACTTGCAAAGAGACATAAAGCGGTCGCCGGTTCTCCCTTCTCTATAGCAGGCAGTACAGAAAGACGGGATATAGCCGAGGTCCATAAGCCATTTCACCACTTCATCGAGGGTTCTCTGGTCGGAAACATCAAACTGCTCCGTATCATGCGGTCTTTCTTTGTCCGTGTATCCGCCGACGGAAGTTCTGGACGCACCGGAAATCTGGGAAATCCCCATGGCGAGCGCTTTTTTCCGCACTTCTTCCGACTCTCTGGTCGAGATAATCATTCCGGTATAAGGTACGGCAATGCGAATGCAGGCAATGATTTTCGCAAAGATTTCATCATCAATTCCGTTGTCAAACTGGGTCGGATCAATGTCATCGGCCTTTTTCAGTCTCGGTACGGATATGGTGTGCGGGCCCACGCCATGCACGGCTTCCAAGTGCTCCGCGTGCATCAGGAGTCCTGCGAACTCATAACGATACTTATCCAGTCCGAAGAGAACACCGATTCCCACATCATCAATTCCCCCTTCCATCGCCCTGTCCATCGCTTCCGTATGATACTTATAGTTGTGCTTCGGTCCGGTCGGATGTAAAGCCTCATACCCCTCTTTATGATAGGTTTCCTGGAAAAGAATATAGGTTCCGATACCGGCCTCTTTTAACTTCCGATAATTCTCCACTGTGGTTGCCGCAATATTGACATTGACTCTACGAATATCTCCATTTTTATGGTGAATGCTGTAAATGGTCTTGATACTCTCCAGAATATACTCTATCGGATTGTTGATCGGGTCTTCTCCGGCCTCAAGTGCAAGTCTCTTATGCCCCATGTCCTGCAAAGCAATAACCTCTTTTTTGATTTCTTCCTGCGTCAGCTTCCTTCTTCCAATCGTCTTGTTCTTCGCATGATAAGGACAGTACGTGCAGCCGTTTACACAATAATTCGAGAGGTAGAGGGGGGCAAAAAGTACGATTCGGTTGCCGTAAAAGGCCTTCTTGATTTCCTCTGCGAGGGAAATCATCTTTTGATTCAAATCGGGAATCTCACACGCTAAAAGCACGGACGCCTCTCTGTGATTTAATCCGGCACAGTCCAGACTTCCGTCCGGCTTATATTTCGGTTTGGCTTTTTCTAATAGGGATTCGATATACGCCCGATCGTTTTTCTTCTCATCCGCAAAACGGAGCGTTTCCAGAATTTCCTCGTGGGAAATGAATTCTTCTGCTTCTAATGATTTTGGATTGTAAGACATAATTCCTCCTTCTTTCGGTCTGAGTACCGATTCCGCAAAAGCCTCTTTTCAGCCATTGCAAATCAGGATACATCCCGCTCAGATACAGTAATCTTTTTAAATCAATATGTAATTTTCTTGACATCTCCCCGATCCACAAGAAGGTGGGCACCGACGGATTCCATCCTTCTCGAAAGACAGGCTCTGCACTGTGCAGACTCATCTCCGGTACAAATCTTGTTGTCATAGAGGAGATATTTCTTTCTGACCGCTGTCGGCGAAAGATTCGGCATAAGGACATTCGCTCCGGAGAGGATGCCCAGTTCCCGTCCCCGTTTATCGATGGTTCCCAGTGCGGTCGTCGCCGGAATCAGCATATTCGGGTGAATCAGGCGAAGAAGCGATAAGAGGAACAGGGTATCTTGCAATGTTCCCGCCGTCTCCTTCGCAAAGACTGTCGCGTGCTGCGGAATAAACGGGCCGATGCCGCACATATCCGGCTGAAATTCCTGAATAAAATACAGGTCTTTCGCCAGGGTCTTCGCGGTCTGATGCGGAGAACCCACCATAAAACCGCAACCCACCTGAAAGCCGATGTCCTTTAAATCTTGAAGACAACGCATCCTGTTCTCCCAGCTCAGCTCCTTCGGATGAAGGTACTGATAGTGTTCTCTGTCCGCCGTCTCATGGCGAAGAAGATAGCGATCTGCTCCCGCGTGAAAATATTTCTCGTAAGATGCTCGAGACTTCTCTCCTATGGAAAGGGTTACGGCACAATCCGGAAATCCTTTCTTGATAGCCTGCACAATCTCAACGATCTTCTCATCCGTAAAATAAGGATCTTCCCCGCCTTGCAGAACAAAAGTGCGAAATCCGAGGCGATAGCCTTCCTCACAGCAGGAAAGAATCTCTTCCTTGCTAAGCCTATAGCGCTCCACTTCCTGATTGCCCCGCTGTATTCCGCAGTAGTGGCAATTGTTCTTGCAATAGTTCGTAAATTCGATGAGTCCTCTCGTATAAACGCCCCGCCCGTAGTACTTCTCCGTGCATTCCCTTGCAAGCTGTCGGGCAAGTTCTTCGTCTGCCTCCGTTCGCTCCAAAAGCAAGCGCTCGTATGATGAAAGGTCTAAGTGATGCAGCTGATAGAGCTCTTGCAATAAGGCACGGACAACGTTCTCAGATGCTCCCCCCTCCGGCATCGCTTCCTTTCTACACTCCTGCATAGGCCGTCTTTACGCTGATTCCCGGAATGTTGCCAATCTTTCCGGCAAGAGCGGAAATCGTGTCATTCGGCGCATCCAGCGCAATGGACACAATATGTACCTTCTTCTTTCCATAGGGCAGTCCCATTCTTCCCACAATGTAATCTCCATATTCATGAAGCAGTGCATTGAGTACGTCTACGGAATCCCTGTCCTCTACGATAATCGCCATCACGGCAATTCTGCTCTCCTGTTCCATAAGCAAATCCTCCTTCCCTATCCGTTCCTGCAATCTTCCTCGGCTCCCGATTCCGGATGTCTCCCGATTTTGGATTACGTTCGCAATCCCGATTAGTTCATTTCCCGGCAATTTCCGTTATCGTATCCGCTCGTCACTCTCGGAAAACAGTAGAACGGCAATCTATATTTTGTCATTATAGCATAATAGAAAATGGATTATTCGATATATTTATAGGTATTATGTATACATTCTACTGTATCTGTTCTTTCTCGCATTATTTATTCAATTTTCGCAATAAACAATGATATATAAATCAAATGAGATACCACACGCTTTTTGAGCGACACTCGTTATGAATAGTAAAGCGGCAAATCAGAGCGTCCCTCTCTTGATTCACCGCTTTATTTCTTTTCCTTCTTCTAAACCCGACTCACTTTACTACAAAAGCTTTGCCCTGAAATTTATACTTAAAAACGCTATTCCGGAAGTTCTACCCAAAACTCCAAGGAATGCCCGAGCAGTTCCTGCGGCTCTACCTGAAACTCTTCCGCGAGCTCCTTTAAGCGCTGATCAACCAGATACTCGTTCTTCTTCTCATAGTTCTGTAGCTTCTTCCCATGCAGGAAAAACTCACTGATGCCATGCGCTTTTCCGCCTATTTTCCGCATCATACTGATGGAGGCTTCATTATCCGCATCCACTCTACCCCGAAAGACGCGCTCTCCGGTACGCCTTTTCAACGCTTTCATAAGAAGGAGCAGACTCTCGGGTCCGATACCCTGCCCCTGATACTTCTCTTTCAGGGCGATAGCCATCTCCCATGGCTTTGCCTGTAAGTTCAAAATCCCGCAATACCCAAGGAACACGGCATCCCAGTTAAAGATACTGTAATACGCCCGATTCTTTCGGAAAAACTCTTCCCAAAGCTTTGCTAAAAAGCTCTCGTCTGAAAACGCCTCCTTAAAGAAAGACACATCCTTCTCCACTTCCAGATAGTCCTTCCTGTCTTTCTCTTGCATACCAAGCAGACAAAGTCGTTCTCCTTCAATCAAAAGTTCTCCCGTCTTCGGCAAGGCTTCCGGATCAAAAGCCGGGCTTCGTTTCTCGGGACTATCCTCCTCACATCGCTTGATTTCTTCCTGTAAGTCAGAAAAGAGGCCGCCAAATCCCTCAGCTGCCTCTCTATCTCCGTCAAATACTCTATGAATTTTTCTTCTTCTTTTCTCTATCCGCTCTAACAATTCCGAAAACATCATCTGTTCTTTCAGATGAATGTTTCTTTCCTCCATTTCTTTCTGCATAGGCACCCCTTTCTGTAGGCTGCCATCCTACCGACTCTATTGTACATGGAGGGAGAGAAAGTTCCTAGTGCAGACAGGCATAAAAGTTTTTTGCCACTTATATAGATTTAAAATGAATAATTTATACTTCGTCTATATCTATAATCTTCTGTCCCGCCGCTTTCTTCATTCTAAAGTCCGTAAGGTGAATCCTATGGCAAGACAGTTCGAACGTTGAACATGAACTTACATCTCTTGAAAAATCATCGGTGATATAGTATAATTCCTACAAAGTTAGATTGACAGCGATTAATATATTTTATGTTGTGTGCTGTGTTTGGTGATTCTCCACCATTTTAAAGAGGGAAGCGATAATGTTCGGTGATTCTCAGCCAATAAATGAGAGACGATAAAGTAAGGGGAGCCTCGAGGCTTCCCTCTTTTCATAAGGAGCGAAAATTGAACTTTGAAGAATTTCGTTTTGTATTTATAGATACAGAGTATTTAAAATATTTAAGAGGCTTTGATTCTGAAATATTTTTTTCATCCAATACAGACTATTCTAAAAAACCACATCTGGGTATTTTAACGAACTGTCATGACCGAAAATATGTAATTCCGCTCACGTCTGCAAAGGAAAAACATATTCACTGGAGAGATGTGACCGCAACAAATTATCGTATATATGAGGAAATTGATATAAGGTCAGCCAAAACAGATCCGTATGATATTATTGTTAATGAATCCGATTTTAATAAGTTACGACAGAAAAACATTCCGGAAGATGAGTTTATTTACCACAAAAAAAGAATTCTTTCTGTCCTGGAAATCAAAAAAATGTTCCCTGTAGTGGAAGGGGTATATACCTATGCAGAATTAAGTACCAAATCAACAGAACTTGAAGAAGAACAACGAAGAAACCTGATGATTAAAGAGTATTTCTTCTGCAAAAAAATAAAAGCACAGATTGAAAACAAAGCTAAAAAAATATATGAAAAACAGATGCAGTCCGGAGTGGTTGCACAGTATCACTGCAATTATAAGTTGTTGGAATCTGCGGCAGATACGTATAAAAAAGAGGTCTCTTCGGACATTTAAAAACCAGCCCCAGAAGGTTTTTCTCTCCCCTTAAACGGGGAAACTACGAATTCCAACCGCGTATTTCTTAGTCTATATCCATAATCTTCTGTCCCGCCGCTTTCTTCATCCGATTCATCAGGGCAAAGCCCACTCCTTCTTCGGAATATGCTTCTGACAGGATAAGTTCCACCCCTTCTTCATCGCAATCCCGAAGTATACGAAAAAGATTGTGTGTCATCGATAACGGTTCTTCCCGCTTTCCCAGTACTTTCAAGAGAATTCCCTTCTCTGCGCAAAACGAAGCGTACTCTTTCTTCGTCTCCTCCGCGCAAAGAATGGCAATCTTAAAAAGCCCCGAATCCTTCCGCTTATTCTCTTTCTTATCCTGCCGCCTTTTCTCTTCTTTACTCTGCTTTTCCTGCCGCTTTTCCTCTTGGCTTTCCTCTGGCCTGTCCTGCTTCTCCTGCTGTTCTTTCCACTCCCGCACGAAGCGCAGAATCGCCTCCGCAATACGCCTGTCCGCATTCTCCGCCTTACGCGCACGAAAAAGAATCATCTCCGCACGCGGCGCATAGTGACGGTATTTCATCCCCGGTGCCTTCGGAATGAAGCCATCCTCCATCTTTTTTCCGAGAAGGGTCGGGTCAACTTCCGGTTTCTCCGATAGCACCTCTTCCAAATCCTTAAGCGTAATGGCTCCCGGCCGAAGCAGCGTGGGACAGTCCGTACTCATATCCAGGATGGTAGACTCTACTCCGATACCGACCGCTCCGTCATCCAGAATGCCCTCGATTCGTCCGGCAAGGTCATGATAAACGTGCGCCGCCTCCGTCGGGCTCGGGTGACCTGAAAGATTCGCGGATGGCCCCGCAACGGGAATCCCCGCCTTCTCAATCAGAGAAAGAGTAAGGGCATTGTCCGGACAACGAATCGCCACCGTTTGCAGCCCTCCCGTACTCTCCAGGGGGACGAGGGGAGACTTCTTCATAATCAGGGTAAGCGGTCCCGGCCAGAAGGACTCCATGAGAAGTCTTGCCTTTTCCGGAATCGAATCCACAAGCGGAAGAACCTCTTCGATTTTTGCCACATGTAAAATCAACGGATTGTCGGAAGGACGGCCTTTCGCTGCATAAATCTTTCTCGCCGCTTCCGGATCCAGACCATTTCCCCCTAAACCGTAAACCGTTTCTGTAGGAAATGCGACCAAGCCGCCCCGTCGAAGGATTTCCGCCGCTTCGTCTATATTCTCTTTGGAAAATATCTTCGTTTCCATGCCAAATGCTCCTATAAAGCCGAATACACAAGCTCCGCCTATTTTCTCTGCATTCTTCTAAAAAACCGGATGCACTCTTCTCTCCAAGCAGGCAAAATATCCGTAATTTCGCCTATTTCGTCTGTAGAATTCCCCAAAAACCTTCCGGCTCCTGTCCAAGTTTCCATGCGGCAATCCCCTGAATGCCCTTTTCCGTAAGGAGTTTCTTCTTCTCCTCCATGGACTTCTCATCTTCCATCCAGATTTCCTTCTTCTCGCCGTCCACCTCTATACTGCCGTAATTCTGTCCGGTTTCTTGATCAAAAGTGAGGGAAACCTGATTCTTACCGATCCAATCCTGCGCCGCTTTGATGGACATCGCTTCCGAGCGAAGCTTTCCGGACTTGTCTGTAATCCAGACACGCGTATAGAAAGGAAGGGCAATAATGATTCGATCCTTATCAATCACCGCTTCACTCTCCTCAATTCCGCGACGCACGTAGGACAGAGAGGAAACAGAGCCTGCCTCCTCCGACCCGGCATAGTGCTCATCGTAGCACATAATCACGACGTAATCGCATACCGTACCCAATTCCTTGATATTGTAATACTCGTTATACTTATAAGGAACATAACAATCCACGCTCAGGAAAAATCCTTCTTTTCGGCAGGCAATCGAAAGTTCCCGCATAAATTCAAGATAATCTCTTGCCGCTTTTTCCGGAAGAAGCTCAATATCGACGTTGATGCCGTCTATTCCCTTTGCCTTCATGTCGGATAGCAATGCGGAAATCAACTTTTCCCGCTTCTTTCCACTGGACAGGAGACTCTTTAAATCGATTTTTCCGGCATCGAAGTTATTGATGGTGGCAAATACTTTTCTTCCGCTACTGTGACAAAGCGCCACATAATTGGCATCACTATACGAAACAAAATTCCCGTCACTGTCTTTCAGACTGTACCAGGTAGGCGCAAGGACATTGACTCCTGCGGCATTCGGAAGCAAGCTCGGAAGTCCCTGATTCGACTGCGCATTCGTAATCTGATGAAAGGCCATGAGCGGGTAAACGCCTTCTCCCAGATTCTTATGGCTGTACTCCGGCTCCCGGAAATCGCTTTTCTCTTCCTCTTCTTTCAGCTCTCCCAAGCGGCTGTTCCTGAGATAGCCGATAAAGCCGTCCTCCGTCTCTACCTGCGACCACTTCTCCATTTTCTTCAGAATCAGAACCTTCGCTCCTGCCTGTAAATCCGTTAAAATCGGACTTTTTACGCCTCCCTGTACCCGCACTGCCTCCGCCTTTCGCAGATTGGAGACGGAACGCTTTTTGAACTCATTTTCCAAAAATACTCTTTTATGTTCTCCATCCGTAAAGCAATGGGTAAGGACTGCCGTATGCTTTTCAATGAGAGATAAGCTGATAAAAATCTGTTTTCCCTCTGTAAAGAAAGATACTTTCCCGTCTTCTCCCTTCTCCCCGTCCGTAAACAGGAGAAGTTCTTCCGGAAGGGCGTAACGCAGATTTTTCTCTACATCATCGTAATAAAAACGAATATTCAGATCCCGCACCACAAAACGATAAGGAAGATAGACTTCCCCATCCTTCAACCTTCCGATGGTCAGTTTTTCGCCATCTTTTACTTTCTCATGATTTAAAAACAGCTCCACATTGTCTCCGGAAACGGAGAAGTAACTGTTTAAATCCGCGCGAGCCTTGGTCGGCATATATTTCTTTACATAATAAAAGGTACCGAAACCGGCAATTCCCAAGAAGAAGAGGAGGAAAATAAGCAAGAAAGGAAGGAAACTCCGCCCTTCCTTTCTTCCTCTACCCCTGCCTCTTCCCTTTGTTTCGAACTCTGTCTTCTCCATTTTCCTTACCCTACTCTTCCTGTTCTGCAAGAATTTTCTTTTCCTCTCCGGCACGCCTCTTTTGCAAAGGTTTCCTTTTCTTCTCCCGTTTGCCTATTCTGAACGCGTTTTCCTTCTTGCAAATACTTATTTTTCTTCCAACCGGGCGAGCTTTTCCGCCTGATCTTCGGTAATCAACGGATCAATGAGGAGATCCAGGTCTCCGCCAAGCACCGCATCAATGTTGTACAGGGTCAGTTTGATACGGTGATCGGTCACTCTGCCCTGCGGGAAATTGTAGGTTCGAATCTTCTCCGAACGGTCGCCGGTCCCGAGCTGAGAACGCTTTTCCTCCGCATTTTCCTTTTGCTGCTTCTCCAGTTCAATCTCATAGAGTCTCGCGCGAAGAAGACGCATCGCCTTCTCCCTGTTCTGCACCTGAGAACGCTCTTCCTGGCACTCCGCAACCATTCCTGTCGGGATATGGATCAAACGCACCGCGGAAGAAGTCTTATTGATGTGCTGTCCGCCGGCACCGGAAGAACGGAACACTTCCATTTTGACATCGGCAGGATTGATCTCCACTTCCACATCTTCCACTTCCGGCATAACCGCCACCGTCGCGGTCGAAGTGTGGATTCTTCCTCCACTTTCCGTTTCGGGCACTCTTTGCACACGGTGCACGCCCGACTCGTACTTCAGGCGGGAGTACGCACCCTGCCCGTTCACAATGAAAACCACTTCCTTCAAACCGCCGAGTCCCGTCTCATTAAAGGAGACAAGTTCCGTCTTCCAGCCCCTCTTCTCCGCATAGCTTGTATACATCCGATAAAGGGATCCGGCAAAGAGCGCCGCTTCCTCTCCTCCTGCGCCGCCACGAATTTCCATCACGATATTCTTGTCATCATTTTCATCCTTCGGAAGCAGAAGAAGCTGAATCTCTTTCGTAAGCCGCTCCTGATCTTCTTTCGCTGTAGCCAGCTCTTCCTTCGCCATCTCCAGAAGATCCTTATCCTTTTCCGTTTCCAAAATCTGCAAAGCGTCCTTCTCACTCTCTTCCGCTTTCCGGAACGCCGTATAGGCCTTATAAATCGGCTCCAGGTTGCTCTGCTCAAGAATCAATTTCTTATATTGCGTAATATCGGAGACTACCTCGGGAATCGTGAGATTCTCCATAATCTCTTCGTAATGCTTCTTCACTTCTTCTAAATTTTCAAACATGAGCTCCTCTTTCTTAAGGATATACTCCTAAATCTGTAGTGCCAAACTTCTCAAGCGACTATAAACAAAAACAGGATAGCTGTCAAATGGCAATCAAAAGAAGCCGATAAGAGAATCTACCGGAATAGAGCGCTCTTTTCCGCGCTTCCTGTGTTATAATCAGCAAAAAAAGGAGGAATAAGACAATGAAACTCACGATTTACGGTAGCCACCAGTGCCCCGGATGTGTAGAAGCAAAGAAGATTCTCACGGAGAAGGGAATTGCCTTTCAGTTTATTGATTTGAGTGAAGACTTACACAGTCTGAAGCAATTTCTCGCTTTCCGGGAGCAGGAAGAAATCTATCAGCCCTTCCGCGAAGCGGCAAAGAAAGCGGACTATCCGGAAGAAGGCAGAATCGGCATCCCCTGTTTCGTTCTCCCGGATGGCGAACGCAGTATGGACCTCAAGTATGTCCTGAAGAAAATCGGGCAGTAACTAAATCCGCCCTTTCTCCGCCTGCCCCTTTGCAAGAACCGCTGCGCCGAGTGCACCGGCGTAGCGTGCATAGGGGTCCGAGTGAATCGGCTTTCCTACCACTTCTGCAAGAATCTCCTGAAAATACTGCGCTTCACAAAGTCCCCCCGTCAAAAAGAGCGGAAGGTCCTGGTCGCGAAGGCGCCCCAGCATCTGCGCAACTTTCCCGGCTACGGACTGCAAGATTCCATACGCAATATTTTCCCGCGCTATGCCCTGACCCACTAAGGAGATAACCTCCGACTCGGCAAAGACCGTGCACATCGAACTGATTTTTACTTCTTCCGTATGTTTTCTTGCGAGTTCATTTAACTCTTCCAGCGAAATATTCAGGCGATTCGCCATCACTTCCAGAAATTTTCCGGTTCCGGCTGAGCATTTATCATTCATAAAAAATTCTTCGACGGCCTTTCCTCTACAGGTAATCACCTTCGTATCCTGTCCGCCGACATCCACCACATTCATGGGTTCTTCCCCGAACAGGCGCATCGCCCCTTTCGCATGACAGGTAATCTCCGTCATCGTCTTTCCGGCAAAGGCAACCGCATTTCTGCCATATCCTGTAGCAATGCAGGCATAATGCGCTTCATCCATCGGCATGGGAAGATGCTCTCCTATTGCCTTCAATGCTTCAAAACTGCTCCATCCCGTAGGAACCGTGAACGCCTGCTCGATTTCTCCCTGTGCATCCAGTACGACCGCTTTTCCCGCCGTGGAACCGATATCGATTCCCAAATATTTCCGTTCCATTACCTTCTCCCTACAGCATTTCAATAAATGCCGCAACTCTCGTATTCAACTGCCCGATATCGGACTGGGAATAATCCGTTTCTACATTAATATAAGGAATCCCTTTTTCCTCCGTCACAAAGCGGCGAACCTTGTTCGTTTCGATTGCATAGGTGTGACAGGCCTGTAGCGTCATATCGAGGACGCCATCCGCGTGATAGCTGTCTATCATTTCATCCAGAACGCGGAAACGGTTATGGTTCGGCGTCATCACGGAGCAGCCGATGGCAAGATACCTTCTGGCGAGCGCTTCATAAATATCGTCCGCGCTCTCATCCACCTGAATTCCCACTGCTTTCTCTCCTGTGCAGTTCTCATAGCCGATGACTACGCCGCCATTGTCCTCTACCGCACGAATCACCTTCTCCGTCGCACCGCCAATCGGACAGCCGGTAATGAGGATACGGGGTCTTTTCTCAAAATGCTTTCCTTCGGCATATTCTCTCTCAATCTTCTCCCGAAGGGCCTCCACTTCCTCCGCAAGTTCTTTTCTGTCAAAGCGGAAGGTCGAACCGTACAGAACCTTAAAAATATCATATCCGGAGACCGGCGTCGGATCGTGGCGCATTACCCCGTAAAGATCTTTCAAAGCCTGATTTGCCCGATTATTGATATGCGTCGCCTCACGCACCATTTCTTCCGTAATCTCTACTTCAAACTTCTCTGCAAGGTAGTCCTTTAAGCGCACGATTTCATCCCGATACAGTTTCACGCCGAGTTCTGTCTGCTCATGCGGAAGACGCAGGAAGAACACATCCTTGAACTCGCTCATCAGCTCATACATCTTCTTCTTTCCGTCACAGGTGCTTTCCCCGACTACCACGTCGGAAAAATAGAAAAACGGACATTTATTGGTCTTCGCAAAGCCGTAGCTGGACTTAATCAGAGGACAGAGATTCTTCGGAAGGTCTTTCTCCGCCTCGGGAATGGTTTCATCGGAAGTCGAACAAAGAGAAATGCTGGCTGCTCCGGCTGCCATGGCGATTTCCTTCGGAAAATAGGTGCAGTAGGACCCTACTACAGGATGTCCCGCATCTTTCCACTCCTTTACCATAAGAAATGACTTCTGTCTCTGCTCTGAAAAATCGGAAAAGATTTCCGGTAAATCCTTAATAAGTTTCATTGCTCTCCTCCTGATAAACTCTTTATGTCTTAAATAGGATAGAACAATCCATTTTCTTATACAAATTGCATTTAGTTATAAATATACCTATTTATCCTGATTATAAATAAAATATTTTTTCTGTTTGTTGCACGGGCATTCCCGCTTATTGTCCTGTGTTACCTTCTTTTCCGGACGCTTCGCTTAGTGATGCCTTCTTTTCCTCCTTTCCGGACGCTTCGCTTGCTGTAGGCATTTATTCCGTGATAAAATTGATGCCATGCCATACTGCACAGCGAAAAAGTACGACAAAGATAAAGGAGCGGGAATGAAGAAAGAACTCAGTAAGAAAGAAATTGAAAATGCACTTTCCAGGTTTGCGTTGGACGGCGAGGTTCGCTCTTATGCCCCCTACGGTTCGGGACATATCAATGACACCTATCTCGTCGAGGCAAATCGAAAGTATATTCTGCAAAGAATGAACACGAATATCTTCAAAAATCCGCGGGAGCTCATGGAAAATGTCTCCCTGGTCTGCGACTTCATGGAGAAGGAAATCCGAAAAAACGGAGGCGACCCGGAGCGGGAAGGCTTGCGACTCATTCCTCTAAAAAGCGCCGGGGAAGCAGGCGGAAAGGAAGTGCACTACTACTATGAAGACGCGGAGCATAACTTCTTCCGTGTCTATCTTTTCATCGAGAATGCCGTCTCCTACAATCTTGTCGAGAAACCCGTGCACTTCTATGAAAGTGCTTACGCTTTCGGTCACTTCCAGAACCTCCTCGCTCATTTCCCGACAGAAAAGTTGCACGAGACGATTCCCGACTTTCATAACAGCGAAAAGCGCTTTCAGCGTTTCCTGGAAGTCCTTCAGAAGGATGCCTTGCATCGCCGGACAGACTGTGAGGAAGAAGTGCAGTTCTTCCTTTCTCATGAGAAAGACCTCTCCTACGCCATGGAACTCCTCCGGGAGAACAAGCTCCCTCTTCGCGTCAGTCACAATGACACGAAGCTGAATAACGTTCTCTTTGATAAAAAAACGGAAAAAGCGCTCTGCATCATTGACCTGGACACCGTGATGCCGGGGCTTTCCATCTTTGACTTCGGGGATGCCATCCGCTTCGGGGCAAATACCGCGGAAGAAGATGAAAAGGATCTGTCGAAAGTCTCCCTTTCTCTCCCTCTTTTTACCACTTACGTGGACGGCTTCCTTCTGGGTGCAGGCGGAAAGCTCAGTGAAACGGAGATTGTCTCCCTTCCGGAAGGCGCGAAGATCATGACGCTGGAATGCGGCATGCGTTTCCTTACAGACTATCTGGACGGGGATGTCTACTTCCATACCGCTCGTCCGGGGCACAACCTGGACCGCGCAAGAACCCAGATGGCTCTGGTAAAAGACATGGAGCGGAAATGGAAAGAGATGAAAAATGTCGTAGAAAAGCACTGTTAAAGTAGCTTCTTCCACATCGTATTTTCAACGCCATTTTTCCTTATAAAATCCCGCCTTCTTTCCGATGAGTATAGTGGTTTGACACATCAGAAAGGAGGCTGATTTGAAAAATATCGCTCTTATCATTGCCGGCGGGGTAGGAAACAGAATGCACCAGGATATCCCGAAGCAATTTCTTAATGTAAACAATAAACCCATTATCATTTATACGCTGGAGGCCTTCCAGAAGCATCCCAACATCGACACGATTGAAGTCGTATGCTTAAAGGGTTGGCACGATATTCTGCGCGCATACGCAAAGCAGTTTGGCATTACGAAGCTGGAAAATATCGTTTCGGGAGGCGAAACCGGCTTGCAATCCATCCGAAACGGACTGAAAGATATCGCAAAACGCTACCACGATGACGATGACATCGTGCTGATTCATGACGCCATTCGTCCGATGGTGAGTCAGGATATCATTTCAGACAATATTCGTGTCTGCCGCGAATACGGGAACGCCATCACGATGGTTCCCTGCACCGCCGTCATGCTGAAAACCATGGACGGGATAACTTCGGAAGACCAGATTCCCAGAGACAACTTAAAGATCACCCAGACACCGCAAACCTTTTTCTTAAAAGAAATTCTGGAGGTGCATAAAGAAGCCATCGAAAAGGGAATCGACGACTCTATCGCGTCCTGTTCTCTTTATGTAGAACTCGGCAGAAAACTGTATCTCTCCATCGGTTCGGAAAAAAACATCAAACTCACCACTTCGGAAGACTTGGAAATCTTTAGCGCACTCCTTGCCGTACAAAGGCCGGATTGGCTTCATCAGTAAAGGAAAGTAGGAAAATACTATGCGAATCGCACTGGGTAGTGATCGAAACGGACTGGATTATAAAAACAGAATCATTGCACACTTGAAAGAACTCGGACACGAGCCGGTAGATGTAGGAACAAGAGAAAATATCCCTTGCGATACCCCTGTTTTCGCTGCAAAAGCCGCAAAACTCGTTGCTTCAGGAGATTGCAAGTACGGTATCCTCCTCTGCGCAACCGGTACCGGAATGGTAATGGCGGCAAATAAGGTAAAAGGCATCCTCTGTGGACTCGGTTATGCAGACCTTGTGACGGAATATATGCGGAAACATAACGACGCCAATATGATTGCCTTCGGGCAAAAACACATGGGGTACGAAGATGTTGAACATAGAGTGGACATCTTCTTAAACACGGATTTTATCGGAGGCCATCATGCCCCGAGAGTACAACAGGTACGGGATCTGGAAGAGGGGAAAGAAATTCGGCAGACCCCCATCATGAATCCGAATTGGAAATAACAAAAAAATAGAATATGAGAAACAGAATATGAGAAACAGAATATAATAAATCGAATATATAAAATAG
>JABZIV010000025.1 GCA_015258095.1 Lachnospiraceae bacterium | reverse complement strand
TCTTATAATAGGGTTTCCGCGTCTCTTCCTGTAATTGAAGCGCCCAATCGTTCGTTATCATTCCCTGCTCCTTATCCTTCCCTACTCCTTTTTCGCGGACATTTTCTTATACAGATCATACAAGAGCGATCCCGTTTTTCCCTCTTCGGGATACTCGTGCTCTTCCACATCGAGAAGGAACTTGTCATAGGCATTGATGATCTTTGTGCCCGTACTGTGCAGAAGTTCCCTCTTGAATGCCGTACCGTAACTTGCATGAACGTGCCCGTGAATCATATACTTCGGCTTATATTTCCGAATCAACTCTTCAAATGCGGCAAAGCCCCGATGCGCAGGATCATCCATATCCCCGTATCCCCGGATGGGGGAATGGGTCAGCAGGATATCGAATCCGTTTTTCAGGACAATATCTCTCTTCACCTTCTGAATGCGCCGCCGCATATCCTCTTCCGAATACATATATTCTCCCGGCTTATACCAGGGGGCACCGCCCAGACCCAGAATCCGAAGCCCTCTATAGTCGTATACCTTGTCTTCAACCGATACGCAACCGAGCGGCGGTTTGAAGGCATAGGACTCGTCATGATTACCGTGCACATAGAGCAGCGGCGCTCTTCCCATAGTCACTAAAAATTGCAGATAATCCGGATTTAAATCTCCTGCGGAAAGAATCAGATCGATGCCTTCCAGCTTTTCCTTCTGAAAATGATCCCAAAGTCCCTTATTTTCTTCATCCGCTATACATAAGATTTTCATATCAGAAACCCTCCGGAAAGAATCGCCTCCTGTGATTCTTTTGTAAATGCTTTCAACGGAGGAATTTCTCCGACAACATTATCATTTAGCCAGCGCATATCCACAATTTCATCCATTTCCAGACTTCCCGCGCCTTCGCTGTGAATCTTCTCACACTGACTGTGAATCTCCCCCGAGAAGGGAAGAAGATTTCCGTCAATGATTTCTTTCTTCAATATGGAAACCAATTTTCTGGAAGAATAACTTAAATTGCGCGATAAAATCACTTCCAAAACGCCTTCTTTCAGTCCATAGTAATAATTCAGCGCACTGTGACTCTTTGCAAGGCTACTGGTATGATAGGAACCTTCCAAAAAAGACTGCAAAATCAGCTCGTAGTACTTTCCCCAATTGTAAAAGGACACGGCAATGTTGGACTGCGCCTCTCCGTCAGAGGAGATATAGACCCCGAACTCTCTGCTCTTTTCGAAAGGTTTTGCAAATTCCGGACCCGAAATCGTCGCGATGCCTTTCTCTTGAAATTCAGCCTTCCAATCCGCCCCTTCTATCCCGCTCCAGGAAAGATGCACTTTACTCCAGGGATTGATAAACTGTGCACCAATCGCAAAGGCATTGATATTGGAAAGGGTTCCATAGAGAGGAAACTGCTCCACATAGCCGAGATCATTTCCGTCCGTAATGGAAGCGGCAAGTGCCCCCATCAAAAACTTCGCTTCATACATCCTGCCATAATAAGTTCGTATCGAATTATAGGCGGTATTTACGGAACAGTTCAAAATCTCCACTTCCGGATACTGTAATGCCGCTTTGATACTCTCCTGTGCCATGGAAGGCGCCGTCGTAAAAAGAAGATTTGCACCCCAACTGAGCGCCTCTTTTATCGCTTCCTCCACTTTCTCGTCAGTATTACAATTCTCAAAAGCTTTCGTTTCTACCGCTTCAGAATACTTCTCCTGAATATAATTTCTCCCGAGCTCATGTGCGTAAGCCCAGGTAGAGGTCTCTACAGACCGTTCATACAGAAAGGCTATTTTTGTACCCTTCTTATTTCCGGAAAATCCGCCTGAGAAGAAATCAAAAAGCCCACCCTCCTTCTTCATCTCCTCCGGATTCTGCACAAGGACAACCTCTCCTGCCGACTTCTTGAATTCATTCCAGAGTTTCTCCAGATTTTCCCGAATCTCATCCGTACTGTTTTCCAGAAGAGAAGGCAAACCGTATACGGTAAGATAGAGGAAAAAAGCATCCCCTGCCGGGCTTTCCAGACGCTTTCCTCCCTTGGAAAAATAGAGCTCCGAAAAGCGGGAAAAGGCAGACCGCAAATCTCTGGAAAGCTCTAAGGGCCAGGGTTCTCCGCTCTTCACACCCAAAAACTGCTCTAACCTTTCATACGACCCGGGTTCGGAAAAATAAATCCCGTAAAGGCCTGAATCCTTGTAAAAATCCACAAACTCATAATAGAGTTTCGTTTCTTTGTCCTCCGTTCTCTTCGGCAAGATCCGAATCACCATTGCGGGAATCGATACCGCCTTATTGTAGCGGGAAACGGAAACCCGTTTATTGCCTTCCTGCACATAAAACTGATATCTGTATTCATAGCCCAGAATGGGTTCTCTAATCCCTTCTTCACAGACCGAATCAAAGCGACTGGCCCACTTGGGCGCAAACTCGGTCTTGGGACTGAGAATCGGCATAAAATTCCTTGCAAAAGACTGCTGCCGTGCCTTCGTCTTGGTCCCGGCAATATCCTCCAAAGGAATCTCCATGATACCTAAACGATTTTCCCCCTGTATCTCTTCCTTTTGCAGTTTCTCATCCAAGGCAGGAAGGTAAGGAGTCTGTCCAAAGAGTAAGGCATTCCTATAGGAACGATCGCCAAGCTTCTTCGCTTCCAAATAATCTTCTATCATTGCTACCCCCCTTCTCTGTTCCCGAAAATTTTATTACATAGAAAAAAAGAGGGCAAGCCTCTTTTTCTCCAAGTTCTTATTGCGGTCCGTTCGTGCTGCCAGCCTGAATGGTTCCTCCACCCTGTTGATTCGTGTTATTTCCTGAAGGTCCCTGACTGTTCGGTCCGTCCGGACTGTTCTGTGTTCCGTTCGGATTCGGCGTACTGCTTGTTCCTCCGGGTCCTTGTGCTCCCGGTCCTGCGGCTCCCGGTCCTGCGGCTCCCGGCCCCTGACTGTTACTTCCGTTTTGGTTGGTATTACTCGGTGCACTTGCCTCCGTAAAATTCAGGTTCGACGTATCGGAAGTGCATACTCCCGCTTCATTAAAGCTGAAGGAACGACCGTCCAAAGTAATCGTCGTATTCGCGAGCATCCTGCCGTCTTCCAGATAGTAATAGTGGTCTTTCTCTCTCAGCCATCCCTTTACCATCTTTCCGCTTCCGGCGAAATAGTACCAGATATTGTCCACTTTCTTCCATCCGGTCGCCATCTTTCCACTTGCCGGATCCAGATAATATTTATTTCCGTCCGTATCGGTCTTCCAGCCGGTTTCCATATTGCCGTTGCTTCCGGACAGATAATAATAAGTTCCGTTCAGGTTCAACCAGCCGCTCTGCATCGAACCGTCATTTCCAAAATAATACCACTTATCGGCAATCTTCTGCCACTTCTGCATCACGAGCGAACCGTCTTCGGGACTAAAATAATACCACTTGTCGGCAATCTTTCTCCAACCCGTTGCCATCGCACCGTAGGACTTCAGATAATACCAGACATCTTTTCCGTCCTTCTGTAATTTCAGCCAGCCGGTCTGCATGGTACCGTCCGACTTCAGATAGTACCAATGCTTATCCACTTCCCTCCAGCCGGTTACCATAAGACCCGACGGACGGAAATAATGCCAAGCATTGTTAATCTTCTTCCAGCCGGTCACCATATAGGTGTCTGCACCGATATAGTAATATCCGGAAGAAGTATGAATCCACTTTCCGCTGACTTTCTCATTGTTCTTCGGATCGATAAAATAGTACTTTCCGTTCTGCTGTCCCCAGCCTGCGGCGAAGGCAGTTCCCACGCTCGCTAAGCTGATTCCCAAAGCGATAAGCTGTACGCCCAATTTTTTTCTGATATTCATGTAAGCCTCCCATCTTTCTTAAATAAACTATATCATAGGAAAGAAAAAAGATTCTATAACAAGCTCTTACTTTTCCTTAACATTTCGTAAAGCATTCCTTCTCTGTAAATCTTTGTATGCCTCCTTAAAATACCGAAGCATCTTCAAACTATAGTCTCCAAACTGCTCTCCCATCGCCATCTTATACACGGACCAAAGACTCCAGAGAAGACCCGAAAGTCCCATATAGGCTTCCAAAATACAGCGCATCTCTTCTTCCTTATCCGCGTTCCACTGCATACTCTCCGGCGGCATCTCCCCCTCCTGATATTCTTTCAAGAGCGTCTCACATTCCGCAAAGCTGAAATAAGAATAAATGCCCGCCATCGCGATATCCAGAAGGGGGTCCGCCATGCCGGCATACTCCCAGTCAATCATCTTCACTCCTTCTTCCGTGAAGAGGAAATTGTCCTGCACCGCATCGATATGACAAAGACAAAGGGGTCTTTTCTTCTCCTCCACAAAAGACAGGAGGGCATCCCTTTTCTTTTGGATACTTTCATAATCATAGTAGGGAATCTCTCCCTTCTCCAGACAGAGCTTCTCGTAATAGGAAAGCCTCTCCCGAAGAGAGAAGGCGTGGTCACATATTTTCCCGCTTTTGTGCAGACACTTTAAGAGTCCCATCGCCGGAATGCGATCCTCTTTTTTCGAGAAATCCGCATTTCTGGCACCTTCATAATAACGGGAAATCTTGTATCCGTTTTCCTCATTAAAATAAACAAGCTCTTCCGTAATGCCGAGATCCTCCACCAAACGGTAAACCGCGCCTTCCTCTCTGCGATTAATTAACTCTTCCGTTCCCTTTCCGGGAATCCGGCAAATGAAGGACTGTCCGCGATACTGTGCGTTTACACTGTCCGGAGCAAGCCGGAAGAAGAAGGACTTATTGGTCATCCCCGCCTTCAAACAGCGAATATCCGTTATATCCGCTTCCGGAACCTGAAAAACACGGGAGAGCAATTCCATTGCCTCGGATCCGGAACGATTCACATACTTCTCGTCAAATTTTCGCAATTCTTCGAGATTTTCAAACTCATAAACGATCTGTTCTCTTTGACAGTTCGCATAAATCGGAGGGAGATTTCGAAGCTCCCGCATGAGGACATCTTCCCAATAATAATTCTCCGTTCCCGGTCTGTGATAGTATTCCTCAAGGAAGGGGAGAAATGCGGAAAAGAATTCCTTTTTAAAGAAAACCGGGCCGTACATACAATAGGCATCCTTTCCGCCTACCTGCACATCCATAATCTGTCCCGTTTGAGAGAGCGTAAGTGCCCACTCTTTCGTCTCTCCTTCCATAAAAGATGCGGCATACCAGGAATAAGGTTCTATACTATGATAGAGATTCTCCCGCATCCAGTTGTCGGAGGAAAGAATATAAAAATTCTTTCCTTTCACCGCTTCTCTTGCGTGATAGAGCGTTGCCAGCGTATTCTTCTCGGCAAATTCAGGATTATAGAGAAGCTTCACGCCATAGAGATCGATGAGATACTCGAACTTCTCTTTCAGGTATCCTACGACGATGGTAATCTCTTTGATTCCCACTTTATGAAGCTGCTTAATCTGTCTTTCAATCATCCGCTCCGAAAAGACTTCCAAGAGTCCCTTCGGACACTCATAGGTCAACGGCACAAAGCGGGAACCGAAACCGGCGGCAAGGATAAGCGCGCTGTCCACCATATTTTCCATGGCAAATTCCTCTGCTTTATCCGTCAAAAGGAAAGACGTTTCGTTCCCTTCCTGAAGAAGATAGCCTTCTTTAGAAAGCGCCTGTAAGGCGTTCTCCCTTTCCTCTTTTCCTATCGCAGAAGCACCGTCTGAAAGTGCTTCCTCATCCGTAAAATGCTCGAGAAGATTCCGTAATACAATGTACTTGCCGTTCATTTCTGCTTACCCCTTTATTCCTAACCAGCCGTGCGATGTAAATGCGCTATCCCAAACATCCGCTTCTATCGCTTAAATTTCCGAAACCTCATAGAGAAGATCCCCGTAACTCGGGAAGGGCCACAGGCTTTTATCCATAATATTCTCCAGACTGTCACAGGACTTCCGCAGTGCCTGCATATCCGGAACAATCGTCTCATAAGCATAGAAAGCCGTTTCCTTCTCATCGGTAGAGGCATGCATTTTTTCCAGGTCATGCAGAAGTTTCTCTCTACCCTTATCAATCTCTTCCAAAAGCATAGAAGTCTTCTGCAACAAGCGTTCTTCCGCATACGTGGATGCCGTTTTGGAAACTTCCCGCACAGCCCGAATCGTCGATGCCAGTCTTTCCACATACTGCATTGCACTCGGTATAATCTGCTTTCCGGTTATATTTACCATAGCTCTTCCTTCAATGTGAATCACCTTGGCATAATGCTCATACTCCACTTTCTCCCTGCTTCTCAGTTCCGCCTCCGTATAAATGGAAAATTTGGAGAAAAGCTGAATGGCTTCTTTCTTGGTCAGGGCGGAAATGGCCTGTACCATGGAAGAGAGGTTCGGAAGACCTCTTCGCTCCGCTTCTTTCACCCACTCTTTGGCATATCCGTTTCCATTGAAAATGATTCTTTCATGTTCGGTTAAAAGCTTCTTGATATAATCATGAACCGCAAGCTGAAAATTCTCCTGTTTTTCCAGGTAATCCGCCGCCAGTTTAAACTGTTCCGCCGTAATCGCGTTTAAGACAATATTGGCACTGGCGATGGAATCCGAAGATCCCAACATACGAAACTCGAATTTATTCCCGGTGAAAGCAAACGGGGAAGTACGGTTTCTATCCGTATCATCCTGTAAAACACTGGGCAGGGCTCGAACCCCGGTCATCAGACTTCTGCCTTTACAGGACTCCGTCGCATATCCTGTTCCGAGAAGCTGATCCACAACGCCCTGCAATTGACTTCCGATAAAGCAGGAAATAATGGCAGGAGGCGCCTCATCCGCTCCCAGACGGTGGTCATTTCCCACATTGGCGGCGGACATACGAAGCAACTCACTATGGGTATCCACTGCCGCAAGCACACAGGAAAGAACCAGAAGGAACTGTATATTTTCATGCGGACTCTCCCCGGGATTCATCAGATTAATGCCGTCATCCGTTGTAAGCGACCAGTTATTGTGCTTTCCCGAACCGTTTACCCCCGCAAAAGGTTTCTCATGCAGTAAACATTCCAGACCATGACGGGACGCCACTTTCTTTAAACTCTCCATCACAAGCTGATTATGGTCTAAAGAAATGTTCGCTTCCTCATACACTACGGCAAGCTCATGCTGTGAGGGCGCTACTTCATTGTGCTCCGTCTTGACCGGAACGCCCAGACTCCAGAGTTCTTCATCCAGATCCCGCATGAATTCGGCAATCCTTTTTCGAATGATCCCGTAGTAATGATCGTCCAACTCCTGCCCTTTTGCCGGCATACTCCCGAAGAGCGTTCTTCCGGTATAGACGATATCTTTTCTCTTCAGATACTTCTCCCGGTCAATCAGAAAGTACTCCTGCTCCGCTCCGACAGAAGGGCGCACAAAACGGCTCTTCTCATTTCCGAAAAGGCGCAAAATACGAAGTCCTTCTCTATTGATGGCCTCCATCGAGCGAAGGAGGGGCGTCTTCTTATCCAGAGCTTCCCCGGTATAAGAGCAAAAAGCGGTCGGGATGCAGAGCGTCACGGTCTCTCCTTCTCTTCGAAGAAAAGCCGGGCTGGTACAATCCCAGACGGTATACCCTCTCGCTTCAAAAGTTGCCCGAAGACCGCCGGACGGAAAGGAAGAAGCATCCGCTTCGGAACGCACCAATTCTTTTCCGGAAAACTCCAGCATGACCTTTCCTTCTCCTACCGGACTTAAAAAAGCCTCATGCTTCTCCGCAGTCACCCCGGTGAGAGGCTGAAACCAATGCGTATAATGTGTTGCTCCCTGCTCTATCGCCCATTCTTTCATGCCCTGGGCAACCGCATCGGCAAGTTCTAAGGGAAGTGCACTTCCCTCCTGAACGGCTTTCTTCAGCTTGGTATACACATTCTTCGGGAGTCTTTCCCGCATCACACCGTCATGAAAAACATTCTTAGAAAAATTCTCCATTGTTTCTAACCTCTCTCCGTATTGTTCTCCGCACGGAATAACTGCTTACCCCGCCCCCGAAAAAGGGAGAACATCGTGGTTCTCTCCTTTTGGGAAGAGAAAACGCAAAATGAAATGCCATAAATGAATAATTCGTAGTATTGAAATAGTAACTATCTCTCCTACTACGAAATATCCATAATGAATACAATATTCTTTTGCTGCTTTCTAATTATGCCTTATTCCCACATCCGAAAAGGGCAATCTTCGCCTTGCACTCGGCAATAATGGCATCAGCACCCGGCTTTAAGAGCTTTCTCGGGTCATATCCCTTCCCCTTCTTGTCCAGGCCTGCTTCAATATACTCTCTGGTTGCCTTCGCAAAAACAAGCTGTAACTCCGTATTTACGTTGATCTTCGCTACCCCGAGAGAAATGGCTTTCTTAATCTGGTCATCCGGGATACCCGAACCGCCGTGCAGAACGAGAGGCATCTTCTCCCCGATGGCTTCCTTGATGGAGGCAAGGGTTTCAAAGGAAAGTCCCTTCCAGTTCTCCGGATAAATTCCGTGAATATTACCGATTCCCGCTGCCAGGAAATCGATTCCGAGGTCAGCGATGCGCTTGCACTCCTTCGGATCGGCACACTCGCCCATACCGATAACGCCGTCCTCTTCTCCGCCGATGGCACCAACCTCCGCTTCAATAGTGAGGCCTGCCTTATGGGCAGCGGCAACCAATTCTTTGGTCTTCTCAATATTCTCATCGATGGCAAAATGAGAGCCGTCGAACATAATCGATGTAAAACCGGCCTTGATACAGCTATAGCTTCCGTCATAGGTACCGTGATCCAGGTGTAATGCTACCGGAACGGTGATTCCGAGACTCTTGTCCATTGCCTTTACCATAGCGGTTACGGTATCAAAACCGCACATATACTTTCCGGCACCCTCGGAAACACCCAGGATAACCGGGGACTTCGTCTCCTCGCACGCGAGAAGAATCGACTTCGTCCACTCCAGGTTATTGATATTGAACTGCGGTACGGCATAGTGTCCTTCCAATGCCTTCTCTAACATTTCTTTTGCATTTACTAACATCTTTTCCTCCTTACACGGAAGCTTAATCCGTCTTCTCTATCCAACAAAAGAATCCGTAAAGACAGGGCGAAACCTCTCTTCCTTCTTCTTTCAAAACGCCTACTGAGTGTAGCACAAATTCAAGCCTTAGGAAAGTAAGAAATGGGAAACGGTCAGCTTCATATCTTCCACTGCGCAGACCGTATTGTGCCTTTCTTCCCCGTCAATCACTTCCAAAACCGATGCGGGAATCTCTTTCTTCCACAGAGCCGCTACGGCGGAAATAGCCGAAGATACCTCCTCCGGAACCGCTTCTTTCAACGAACGGAGCACGGTTTGCGAGAACTTGAAAGGACTCGCGGTAGAGACAATCAGGGTCTTTCGATCTTTTCCATGCTTATAATTGTATTGGTCTGCCACAAATTTTGCGACTGCCGTATGGGGATCCAAAATATAGCCTGTCTCTTTATAGGTTTGAAAAGTGCTGACACTGCCTTCTCCATCCTTCGCGGAACCGCTATAGAAGAGAGCTGCCAGCTTCCTTTCCATATCCATGGAAATCTGATACCTTCCTCTCTCCTGTAGATCCTTCATAAACTGAACTACCTCATCCGCATCCTTTGCCACACTATAAAGTAGTCTCTCCAGGTTGGAAGAAATCAAAATGTCCATAGACGGAGAGCTTGTCAAATGGAAGGGACGGTTTCTGTCATACACACCGGTATGGAAGAAATCCGTGAGGACACGATTTTCATTGGACGCACAAAGCAGTTTTCCAAGCGGCAGTCCCATCCTCTTCGCAAGATATGCTGCGAGAATGTTTCCGAAATTGCCTGTCGGCACGGAAACCGTGAGTTCTTCTCCCTCCCGAATCTCCCCCGCTTTCAAAAGGCGACCATAGGCATAAATATAGTACACAATCTGCGGGATGAGACGCCCGATATTGATTGAGTTCGCGGACGAGAGACGGTATCCTTTCTGAAGAAGTTCCGCTTTATAGGCTTCATCGGAAAAGATGCGCTTTACCCCGCTCTGTGCATCATCAAAATTCCCAAGGATGGCAGCCACATGCGTATTTTTTCCCTTCTGCACTTTCATCTGCTTCTCCTGGAACGCGGACACCCCGTCTTTCGGATAAAACACGATGATTTCTGTCCCTTCCACATCGGAAAATCCTTCCAATGCCGCCTTCCCGGTATCGCCGGAAGTTGCCGTCAGAATCACGATTTTCTCCCGAATCGCATTCTTTTTGGTACTCACCTTCATCAGATAGGGCAAAATGGAAAGCGCCATATCCTTAAAGGCGAGGGTCTTCCCGTGAAAGAGTTCCAGGTAGTAGTCTTTTCCCTCTTTCACAACCGGGGCAATTTCTTCCGTATCAAACTTTTTGTCATAGGCATGGTCAATACAGAAGCGGAGCTCTTCCTCCGTAAAATCCGTGAAATACAGCTTCATGATTTCATAAGCAAGATCCCGGTAACTTAGATCAGAAAGTTCCGCTAAGGAGAGGGGAAGATCCGGAATCCGCTCCGGAACAAACAGACCTCCATCTCCGGCAAGTCCTTTTACAATAGCCAAAGAGGACGATATCCCTTTTTCTCCTCCTCTGGTAGATTGATATTCCATTTTCTCTCCTTCACTCTAACTTCTCTTACAATCAAGGGTTCTGTTTTCTTTTCTTCAAAAGAATAACTTAATTTCTAAGCCTTGTAAACTATGGATTTACCCCGCGATAACGCTTTTCCAGCATCTTCCTTCCCAGTGCCAAGAAGAACAGAGAAGACAGAATCAGAAGAAGCAGGAACAGCGCGAGGGCATAAACAAAATATCTCGTATTTTGCACGGCATAAATCCCGTAAAACAGTGCCGCATAAAACAAAAAGCTGATTCCATACGCCAAAATGGTCGCATAGACACTGTTTTTGGCAAGACCGGTGCAGGCAATCCCCAGGGAACTCAAAAAAACACAGGACAAGGCGTAAAACGTAAAATAAAGAAAAAGGTAGGTATAAGGAATTCCTCCATAAATGAACACCGTGGCAAGAAACGGGAGGGTGGAAAGCAGAAACGTGCCCAGGGTACTGAGCTCGGAATAAAGCTTCCCAAAAATAATACTTCTGCTGTCGAGATCAGTCTCCAGGAGTAGCTCCAGCATGTGTTCGTCTTCTTCCATACTCATCCCCGATACGGTAATAGCCGGAGCCAGGAGAAGAAGAAATAAAAAAAGACCGATGGCTACAAAATAATACATCTGTAAAAAACCGGCATAGCGAATCTCTCCGGTTTGCAATCCGTTTAAATTGATATAGTACAGATTCGCAATAAAGAGGATGAAGAGAATCAGATTTCCGAAAGAAATCAACAACGGCAAAAACAGACTTCGATCCGAAAGCATACTGTCTTTTGTCCAAATCGGATTTTCATTCATAAGAAATCAGGCTCCTCTCCAGCTTTGTTTCTGTTCCAAGAATATTTTCCATATTTCCCGCCTCTCTGTAGAAGGAATGCAGGGCAATCCCCGCATCCACAATCTTCTTTAAGAGCTCTGCCTCATCCTTTGCATTCCCCTGATACTGGATATGGATTTCATTTTCCTTTAAACTGATCGCTTTGACCCGTTCCTCTTCCTTTAAAAGAGAAAGTAGCGCAGTCCGCTTTCCTTCCACCTGAATCACGATGGGATTCTGTGCGCTGATTTCCTGAAAAATACGGGAAACGGAGCCCTTTCGGATGACAGTTCCCTGATGTAAGAAAGCAAGATGGGTACAAAGGTCGGAAAAATCGGAAAGGGCGGAACCGGTCATAAAAACCGTTTTTCCCTCATCCGCAAAATCCAAAAGAAGTTCTTTAATCTCCGAAATCGTCCTCAAATCCAAAGATACCATCGGATCATCCAGTACCAGAATCTTCGGTTCATGAATCATCGCGCGTACGATGGCGAGTTTCTGCATGACCGCCCGGGGAAGCACTTCCATCGGGGTATTTTCCCAGGAGCGAATCCCCGCAAGATCCAAAAGAATATTGATTCGCCCGCGAATCCTGCTTTCTTCCATGTGATAGCAAGAGCCGAAAAAGTGAAGATACTCGAAGACCTGCATTTTGGGATATCCGCCCAGAATCTGCGGAACATATCCCAGCCTTCGCTTTAAGCGCCTCACTCTTTCTCCGGTGAGCATATCATCGACATAGACTGCACCGGAATCCGGAGCAATGAGTCCCATCAGTAACTTGCACAAGGTTGTTTTTCCGGAATCCGGCAAACCGAGCACGCCGAAGATCTGTCCACTTTCCACTTCCAGGGAAAAATCTTCTAGCACAAGGTAATTTCCGAAACTTTTCTTGATATGCTCGTAACGGATCATCCTTTTTCCTCCTCAGCAGTAACCGTAATCATCGGAAGCAACTGCCTCGTTTCCGGAGACGCTGTCGATTCCCTGGAAACAAAACGAAGCCTAAGCTCGTTCTTTTCATTCAGATACTTCTTTAAGCGCTCCCCGCTTAAGACGCCGTCCTCTCTCGTAATGCTGTCATAACCGCCTGTCGTATTATTGTAAATCGCCATATCTCCCTGAAAATTTTGTAGAAGCGTATCCCCCGTAACGTCCATTCTTTCAAAGGAAATGGAGCGAATCTTCTCTTCCTCCCCGAGCGTATAGCGGATTTCCAAAGGAATCATCGGGTTCATGGTATTCGTGGCGATATCGAACTCTCCGCTTTCCACCTCAGGGTCTCTGGACAGCGCACTGTACTCGGAGAGATGATCTTTCACTCGACTGAGCTCCAAAGAGGCATGGACAATGGTTAAACCGTATTTTTCCAAGTTTTTCCCGCTTCCCTTTTCCTCTCCGTCCACCTTTGTGAATCCCGGACTGTCTTCCCTAGCCACGGCATAAAAACGGGCATCGGAAAAATAAGAATGCACCTGTTCTCCCAGGATGAAGCGAATAAAATTCTTGCTGTTTCCCGAAAAGAGGGCATTGCTGAGATAGTCAAAGTCTCCCACCGGCATCGGTATCGACTCCGCCTTTCCCACATCCACTGTCTGTCCCTTCTCCATCTTTCCAAGCTTAACGACTCTCCCGTAAAGAAGAAGAAAAGCATCCGACAGAACGTAATCCGTATTATTTCGTACTTCTCCGCTCAACTCTCCGGAAAAATAGTGTACCTTTCCCTCAATCTTTCCTATTTTATTCGGTACTTTCTTGTTCAAAATAAAGTAGTGCGGAAGAAACGCTTTTCCGTCCCGAACCACAATAGAGGACTTATCCCGTTCCTGTTCGACCTCTGTGCGCATGACATCGGAACTCTTCAGTAAGGTACCGAGGTCTCCCGTATAGTCCGTTCCTTTCAGGATGGGATTCACACTATACTCCGCCTGAATATCCATAGAAAAGCGATGTTCTCTGGAAGAACGAAGATTGATATAGTTTTCCTCATCGACACTGTCCGCTCCGATGCTGAGGAGCTTCACATAGGAAAGAAAACTGCCGCTAATTCTCGTGCCGATACCCATCGCCCAGATAAAAAGCACCATAATAAGGGATAAAAGGGCAATACTCGGACGATACGTTCGGAGCGCATTCTGTGCCCGCAGAAGAAAATACAGTCCGGGTCCTACCAGAATCAGATACAGAAGGAGAACGACAAAGTAGAAAGGAATGGAAGGCAACTTGGATAAGTCGGACAGATTCATCAGTTCTTCCAAATCCCAGTACTGTTTCAAGCTGCGTTCCGATGCAGAAACGGACAAGGTATCCAGGCGATTCTTTCCATAGATTTCCATAAGGAGATTGCCGGCATAATCGCTGTTTTCCGTCGCCAAACGTTCTACCGACAGCAAATCATAACCAAGTACGCTGAGAAGGCCGTTTCCCATCGGATAGACGGAGAGATAGGGGATTCCTTCCGAAAACTCTCCTTCCCTTCCTCCTTTTAAGGAAACGGAGGCCGCATGGAGGTTCTCTCCGCTCTTTTCTTCCCCCTCCCCATCCTTAGAAAAATACAGAACTTTATTCTGGAATTGCAAAGGCGCTTCCAGGTAGGAAGAAAACTCTTCCGGCAGACTTTCATTCCCGTTGGCTCCCAGGGAGAAAAGCAGAACACCGCCATGCTCCACATAGCGCTTTAGGCTATCCCGCTGTTCCTTCTGTAAGGAGGACAAATCAAAGTCCCGTACAATCAGCATATCCAGAAGATAGAGATCGCTTTCCTCTTTCGGAAAGCTCTCCCCCGTAAAGGATAAAACACGGGTTTTCAGAAGGCCTTCATTCACTCTGGCATTCTGCAAAAAGCTGATGGGATCTCCCTTATTGGAAAGAGAGCCAATCAGAAGTTCCGCATCCGAACCGGAAATATCCAGTCCCACACGACGATAGGCAATCTGCTCCCCGGAAAGATTCTCTACCCGAAGGAGCAGTTGGTTCACTCCGGAAGAGAGCATAAAACTCTTATCGATTTCCTTCCGGCTCTTTCCTTCCACCACTACCGGATAGGAAAAGGTCACGATATGTTTTCCCGACTCGGCAAGGACGATACTTAAAGTACCCGAAAAAGTCTGTTCTTCCGTATTCTCAATCTGCATCTGTAAAGGAAGATTTCTTCCCGCCTTTGCCGTATTCTGAATCCCGTACTGCAAGCTGATATTTAAGCTTTCACTAAAGCTCCTCATCGAAAAGAGAAAAAAGAAGATGATAAAGAGCAATCCCATCGTTTTTCTTTGCCGTGACATAAAAACTCTCCCTACCCTTTCCTCTTCCGACTCTGCATCTCTACTCCGTTCTGTTTCTCTTTCTGTTCCCTTCTCTTCTCCTCCGCTTCCGGCTTTCCTCTTCGAAGTTCTTCCCCTTCAAAGAGTTTCTTCTCTTCTTCATATTGCAGCGGAAGGGTCACAATAAAGCGCGTTCCGGAAAGATCCGACTTGGCCACTACGCTGCCGTGATGCATTTCCGCGATGTTCTTCACAATGGCAAGCCCGAGTCCCGTTCCGCCGGTGCTTAAAGAGCGGGAGGACTCTACACGATAAAACTTGTCGAAAAGCAGGGGAATCTCTTTCTCCGGAATGATATAGCCGAAGTTCAGAACCGTGACCCGTACAAAATTTTTCTCCTTTCGAAGACGGAGTACAATCCGCTTTCCTTCCGCTCCGTACTTAACGGCATTACTGATTAAGTTATCAAAGAGTCTTGCCAGCAGGTCACCGTCTCCATCGATATAGAGAGACTTTACGTTCGAGCTGAAATCACAGGCAAGATGATTTTTCTCAAAACTCGGATAACTTTCCTCCATGAGCTGGGAAAGAAGCTGCACTAAGTCCAGCGTCACGATGTTCATATTCATTTTCCCGTAGGAAAGTTTGGTAAAGCCAAAAAGCTCCTCGATTAACTTCTGTAAACGAAGAGCCTTATTGTAAACGATTTCCAGATAATGCTTCTTCATCTCTTCGTTTACAGACTGACTGTTTTTAATTAATTCCAGATATCCCAGGATGGAAGTCAGAGGCGTTCTCAAATCATGCGCAATGTTGGTAATCAAATCCGTCTTGGATTGTTCATTGCTTTTCTCCATCTCAATATGATGGGAGAGCTCTTCTTCCATCAGTCGAATGCTCTCCGCGATATGCGCAATCTCCCCTTCTCCTGAAACCGAAATATCCGTATGAAAATCTCCGGCGGAAATCTGTTTCACCGCCCGGGCAAGCGTTTCGATATCTCTCGCCGTTCTTCTCTGTAAAAACAAGAAACAGAGCGTAAAAAGAACAATGCCCAGCAGAACAAAGAGCAGAATGCTCACTACACTGGCAAAAGCAAAGCTCTGTACCATCGGATGATCATTTCCCATCTGATACAGGTAATTGGTATAAGAACTGATATTAAAAACAAGAAAACACTCCACAACGCCGGCAAAAATGGCGGACATTCCCACGTGGAGCAAGACCTGCATCATATATCCTCTACCGAAATGGTGAGGCACTCTTTCCTGATTCACCGGAAGCACTCCTACTTCTCAATCTTATATCCCACACCCCAGACTGTGGTGATAATCTTATCTTCCCGCTGATCTTCCTTCATCTTTCCGCGAAGTCTCCGAATATGCACCATTACGGTGTTGTTTGCTTCATATACCTTTTCGTTCCAGACCTTCTCAAAGATCTCATCAGTCGAAAAAACCTTTCCGGGATGGGACGCCAGGAGGAAGAGAATGTCGAATTCAATCGGGGTAAGCTTAATCTCTTCCTCATCAATAATGACCTTATGATTATCCTTATTGATATGCATATTTCGGATATTGATCTCATTATTAATATAATTCGCTCCGGCATTCGGATTGAGTTGCGTATACCGACGCAGCTGAGACTTCACTCTCGCCGTAAGCTCCAGCGGATTAAAAGGCTTCGTCACGTAATCGTCCGCTCCTCCGGTCAGCCCGACAATCTTATCGAGATCTTCCGACTTGGCGGAAAGCATAATCACGGGGATATTGGAACTTTCCCGAATCTTCCGACAGAGTTCCAGACCGTTCATTCCGGGCATCATGACATCCAGAAGCACGAGATGAATCTCTTCTTCCGAAAGAATCTTCAGCCCTTCCTCCGCGTTATATGCCTTAAATACCTTATAGCCATCGGAGACCAGATAAATCTCTACCAGCTCCGCGATTTCTTTCTCATCATCTACAACCAAAATATTGATCTGTGGCATAAGAATCCTCCTTGCCTCTTTCTTCAGTCTATCTTTCCAGTTTACAAAATATCCATGCCTTCTGGCAAGCTTTTCCCCTCGAGTTCAGAAAATCGTCAGTTTCGGAAAAGGGAAGAAAAGAGGAAAGTTCCGAAGTCTCCTCTTCCGCAGGTACAGCCGTTTCCTCTCGCCGCTTTACTCTTTTTCCCCGCCACGTTCCTCTGTAAACGGCGGATAGTTTCCCAGAATCCTGTACTCTACCCCGAGTTCCTGCAAAGAAGACAGGGCATTCTCCATTTTTGCGTCCGAGAGGTTCCCGAGTACATCAATAAAGAAGAGATACGAAAAAGCGCCGTCTCCCAGGGGTCTACTCTGAATCATGCTCAAGGAAAGATCATTCCAAAGGAAGTTTTCCAGTACATGATAAAGACTGCCCACCGTATTCGGAATGCGCAAAGTCAGGCTGAGTTTATACGCCTCTTTCGTGTACTCTTTCTCTCTTCCCAGAAGAAAAAAACGCGTCGTATTCTCTTTGCTACTGACCCGATCCTCCAGGATTGAAAGATGATAGTACTCTGCCGCCTCTCTGCTACAGAGCACAGCCGCTCCCTCCTCCTGCGACTCGGAAAGCATCTTTGCGGCAATCGCCGTATTCAGAGCGGAAACTTTCTCCAGCTTCGGATGTTTCAGAAAAAACTCTCTACACTGCGAAAGGGCCTGCGGATGAGAATATACTTTCCTAAGCACTTCCTCTTTCTCTACCTTTGCCGTTGCGAGGCAGTGGGAAACCGGATAAAAAATCTCTCTTAAAACCGTGAGTTCCGTATATTCATGCAGCAAATCATAGTTGTCCTGCACCATCCCGTAAGTGGAATTGTCAATGGGAAGAATGCCGTAATCCGTCTTGCCCTCCATAATCGCTTCTACCACATCCTGAAAATGCTCTGCAAAGGAAATCGCCTCATCCGGAAAAAGGGTTCTTCCCGCAAGATAAGAATAAGACCAACGAACGCCCTGTACGAGCAGCTTTTTTCCGCGAAAAGAAAGCGTCGGAACCTCTGTAAAGCCGAACTTTCCTCTTCTCCCCTTCGTAGCCAGATACTCGAGCTGTCTCCGCCTGGACAGGGTCATAAGACCGTTGAAAAGTTCCCGAACCGGTGTTTTTAAATCGGCATCCGAAACCAGAGCTGATACACTGTCCAATTTTTCCGCTTCCCTCTTCCCGTCAAAGACTGCTTTCCCGGTTTTCTCCTTATCTTTCGCAACTTCCAGCGCAAGCTGCATCCTCTTCTCGAAAAGGTGCAGTAAGCTTCTGTCAATCTCGTCCAGTTCTTTCCGAATCTCTGACAGTCCCATCTTCCCTCCTCCGCTTTACTCTATTGTAAACTTCCCTTCCTACTCCTCTTCCTTACTTTGGAAAGTCATTTTCTCCTCGTCTTTCAATTCCTTAATCATGCTGAGAATCTGCTCTTCCGCATATCTTCCGACATGCTTCCGGTCTTCTTCCGATAAATCCGAAAGCACAATAGGCTTTCCGAAACGAACATACACCTCTGCCGCCTTCAATCTCGGAAAGTCTTCTTCCATGATCTTTCTGGTGTTAATCATGGCTACGGGAATAATCTTACAGTTCGCCTTCTCCGCGATTTTAAAGGATCCCTCCTTAAAGGGTGCCATTTCCAGTTCACTCTCTCCTTTGGTTCTGGTTCCTTCCGGATAAATCCAGTATGAAATGCCTTTCTTGATTCCCTGAATCGCTTCAATCACCACTTTCAGGTTCTGCTTTAGATTGCTCCGATCCAGGAAAAGGCAGTGAAGCTCCTCCATCCACATCTTCAGAGTCGGAATCACGGCAAGGTCGTCTTTGGATATAAAGCCGGTACGATTTTTCATCAAAGTATAGCCGATAACAATATCAAAATAAGAACGATGATTGCCGACGAAAAGTACCGCTTCCTTCTCCGGAATATTTTCCAGCCCTTCCACGTGAAGCTTCACCTTACAGATGCGAAGAATATCCCGTAACTTTCCCTGCACAATGGCCAGGCATTCCCGGTCCCGCTCCTCCGTTCTTTCTCTTCTTCGAATAAAGAAAAGGCGAAGGCTTCCAAATCCCAGAAAGCCGATTAACAAAAAAAGGACGCGAATCAAACTAAACATACATTCCTCCTACCCTTCTTACAGTACATCCGAAAAATGGGGACGAAGATTCCGGAAAAAGCGAAGTCCCAAGAACAAGAGAGTGAGACTGACGCCCCAAAAATATAAACCGAGTCCCGGTCTCTGCCAGAAAAAGGCGCCGGTAATCATGGAATCCCGATACCCCACCACAACATAGTAGAAAGGATTCAACTTAAAAAAGAGATGAAGCCAGGGCGCTCTTCCCGTGAACAGATTTTCATCGTACATAATCGGTACCATCCAGATTCCAAACTGGAGAACGATTGCCACAATCTGCTGCATATCTTTAAAAAAGACCGAAATGGCAGAGGTGAAATAGGAAAGTCCCAAGCCGAACACCGCTGTCGCAAAGGAATAATAGAGAACCTGTATCCAGGAAATTTCCGGCAGTTTTCCGCTAAAAAGATAGAAGAGAAACAGCACCAGTAAAAAGAAGCAGTGCACAAGCGCACAACTGATCAATTTGATGATAGGTAAAAGCTCTATCGGGAACACCACTTTCTTCACCAGATAATGGTATTCCTGTAAGATGCCCGTATTCATATTCATAATCTCGGAAAAAAAGAACCAGGGAACAATACCCGGAATCAACCAGAGTGTATAACTCACGTTGGGAACCGGAGGACTGGACTTAAATCCGTAAGGACCAAAAATAAAGGCATAAATGGCAATCGTAACCAGAGGCTGAATCAGCATCCAAATCACGCCGAAGTAAGACCCCACAAAGCGCTTTTTAAAATCGGCTTTGGCCAGGTCCAGAATCATCCTCCGTTTTCGTTTCACTTCTTTCAATAAACTAATCAACTTGGATCCTTTCTTGCAAAATACTGGGGATTCAATGTAATCCTCTTTACGAGTCCTCCGGGAATCTTTTGATACTGTTTTCCGAGCTTGTATCCCAGATACCGCATGGCTGTCTTAAAGAAGAGCGGAAAAAGAAGAACACCCTTCTTCTCGGAAAGAAGAATCTGACAATTTTTCAGAAAATACTTCTTTCCTTCCCCTTCGGGAGGAACCGTCTGAAATATATCCGCTGCATCCCGATGGGAAACCCCTAAATCAAAATTTCTCCGAAACTGCTGCCACGCGTTGTAGTGATGCGAATGGTAGACCTCCGCTCCCGGTTCGTATGCCACTTTATAGCCTGCCTTCTCCGCCCTTGCCGCAAATACCATGTCCTCATTGAAGATTGCCGGCTCACGGAATCCGCAGAGTTTCTGAAAGACCGTTTTTTTATACATACAGCAGACATTGGATGCGAAGAAACACTTGATTCCCAGTCGGGAAACATCCTCTATGCCCTTCACTTCCGCTTTTTCTCCATAATTAAAGGCTCTGGAAAGACGTTCATCAAAGGAGCTGTCCGGATTACAGAGCTGCCTCGCATAGACCGCACAAATCCCCTCATCCCGGGAAAAGGCATCGAGAAGCGCTTTCGTCATCCTCCTGTTCGCCGGAACCGCATCATCGGTCATACAAAGAAAGTACGGTGCATCCGAATAAGAGGCCGCAAGATTTCGCGCATAAGCATGATCAAAATCCTCTCTCCGGATATGATGCACCTCCAGAATACTCCTTCTATTCTCCAATAGCTCTTTTGGAAAATACTTTTCTTCCGTATTCACTACAATAATCTTCCGCGGAGGATAAAGCTGCTCTTCCATGGCAGAGAGCAGGGCACGGAACTTCTCCTTCGGTTTATAGGTCGGAATCAAAACATCAAATACCGGGACGTTTTCCTCTTTTTCTACCTTTTCTTTATGCAGTTCATTCTGCTCAAACTGAGCCATTCCGCTTTCCGACACGCTCTTTCCTCTATTTTCTCCAGATTCATTTCCGGGAGAATGCAGTCTCAACATTGTGAGATGCTCTCTTAACATGGCGAGATGCTCTCCTTTAACACTTTTCAAAGCAAAGGCTATTCTAACATGGCTTGCACAGAATGAAAAGAATCGACAAAGCTTTCCCTATCCGGTCGTGTAGACGTTCTCTATCTGTCCGTTTCTTCGGATACAAAGAAAAAAACAAAGAGGAAAAACATCAAGAGAGAAAACTCCACTGCCGCAAGAAAGAAATGGCCCTGTCTCACCATGAAATTCGCGCTAAGGAAGGAGAGGACAGCCGCAACAGCATAACCGAGGAAGATTCTTCCCTGCCTTCTTTTCGTCACCAAAAGATAGTATTCCAGATTGGCAAGGGCATAAAAGCAGCCTCCGAGAATCATGATACAGAAGGGAATTTGCTCTTTTGTCATCTTTCCGTAAAACGCCCCCCCTAAAAGCCTCTCCAATATCCAAAGTGCCGGGAAAGAAAGAAGAAGCGCAAGGAACAGTAAGAGAGCGGACAAGAGAACTATTTTCCGAAGAATCTTTCTTTCCTCTTTCCGAAATCCTCCCCGTTCTTCCGCCTGCCATAGGGCAGCAAGGTGAGGAAGGGCCGGACGGATAATGAAGTTTGCCAGCAGATAAATAAAATTACTCGGCATAAACAGAAGGTTATAGATTCCCGAATAAGAGGAACCGAGAACCGCATCTACCGCATATTTGGATGCGGAAAAAACATAGAAATCCAAAAAAACAGATAAAAAAAGGAGAAGATTTTCCTGAAAAAGCGCCCTTACAGAAGAACTCGTCAAGGGCCGCTCTACGGCAAGCGCTTCCGTCTTTCCGAGCGGAAGAACACAAAAAGCAAAGAAGGAAAGGATCTCTGCGAGATTCATGACACATACGGAAAAAAAGAGCTTTCCCGTGGAAAGAAGACAAAGCAATAAAGCCAGTACGGAAAAACAGGTTCTAAAAAAGAGGGATTGTCCGGTTTTATATAACTTTCCTCTTCTTTGCAGCTCCGATTCATAGACATCGATATAGCCGTCTATAATTTTATAGAGACAAAGAGCCGATAAAACCGCCGTTTTTTCAGCGTCATACTGTCCGGCGGCAAACTGAAAAAGCAAAAACAGGGAGGAAAAGAGGAAAGCCAGTGCTGCCGTGATATTCCGAAATCCAAGATACTCTTTGAAGGAGAACTCCCCCTTCATATCCGTGATTTGAAACGGACGAATACCGAAATAAGCCAGAATAAAAAACTGCTGTCCCAGGGTGGAATAGCCGAAGCCGAAGATTCCTCCCTCTCTTTCTCCAAGTAAGCGCAGGACAAAAAAAGCCAGAATCATGGAAGCAAGGGCATAGACCATGCTTCCCAGCGCATTCCAAAAGATATCTTTTCTGCTCTCTTCCAAGGCTTTCCTACCCTTTCTCCCGTTTCTGCAAAATACCGTTCTCGTTTTTTTGCAAAATACCGTTCTCGTTTTTTGCAAAATACTGTTCTTTTCGCGATTTTTCAATTTTATAGTACCGCCGGAAAAATGTAAATGCCGACTGGCGGATTAGCCGCATTTATGGTAAGGTTCAAAGCGTTCCCTTCCTTAGCGGAACGGGAAAAGGAGGGCATTCCTCCTTTATGGCATAGATGAAAACAGGAGCAAAGCGGAAAAATGGTAAAAACAATCATTGTAATTCCAAACTTTAACGGAGAACGTTTTTTAGACAAATGTATGCGTGCCCTGGAAGGGCAAAGTACGAAGGACTACTCCATCTACTTTGTGGACAACGCGTCTTCGGACGGCAGTATTGCGGCAATCCGGGCGTTTCAAAAAAACTTTCCGGTAGAAATTCATCTTTTGGAAAATCGGGAAAACTACGGTTTTGCGAAGGCTGTGAATCAGGGAATCCGCTATGCCGAAGAAGAGGGGGCAAAGTACGTTCTGCTCTTAAATAACGATACGGAGGCAGACGACCGCTTTGTGGAAAATCTCGTGCGTTGTATGGAAGAAAAAGAAAAACGAGGCGAACGCGTCTTCGCCCTTTCTTCGAAGATGGTCAAGATGCACGATCCTTCCATGATGGACGATGCCGGAGATGAACTCTGCCTTCTGGGCTTTCCTTTTCAGAGAGGACTGGAAGACAGGGCGGAAAACTGGACAAAGGAAGCGAAGGTCTTCTCTGCCTGTGCGGGTGCGGCGCTCTACTCCGTTTCCGCATTAAAAAGAACCGGGCTTTTTGACGAAGAACACTTTGCTTACCTGGAGGACGTCGATATTTCCTTCCGTGCTACACTTTACGGCTATAGTATCTACTATTGTCCGACTGCCGTTTGCAAGCATGTCGGTTCCGGAACCAGCGGCGGAAAATATAGTGACTTCAAAGTGGAACTCTCCGCGAGAAATTCTATTTTCCTCCTCTATAAAAACTTTCCTTTACTCTTAAAAATCATCAATTTCTGGCCCTTCCTCGTCGGATTTGCCATCAAAGCCATTTATTTTCAGAAAAAAGGCTACGGGAAGGCGTACCGGAAGGGGATCCGACGCGGATTGAAAGAAATGCACCGCATGAAAAAAGCAGATTTTCACGGAATCCCCATTACCCGCTATTTCGGGCTGGAATGGAGACTCCTGAAAAACTGCTTCGTCTATCTTAAAGAACGGCAAAAAAGGAAACAGCAGAACAAAAACAAAGTCTAATGTTCCTTTGCAAAATATAAACGGTTGATGCCGCTGAAAAGGGCGCGGACGGAGGAACGGGTAATATTCGAACTGATTCCTACTCCATAGGTACTCTTTCCGGAGCTTCTGTCCAAAAGATGAATATAGGAAACGGCCTTTGCAGAAGACTCCGAACTCAATGCATGCTCATTGTAATCGATGACGGTAAAGTCTTTTTTCAACTCCTTCGAAAGGGCTGCCACTACGGCATCAATCGGGCCGGAACCGCTGGCTGACAGCTCTTTTAATACGCCCCGATCCTCATAGCTTAACTGTACAAAGCTGGTATAAGTCTGCTTCTTCTCATCTTCCATATCCATGGAACGAAGGTTCTTAAAGCATAGCGGCTTCTTCGCTTCGACATACTCTTCGGTAAAGACGGAAAGTATCTTCTCCGGATTCACTTCTCCCACCTCTTCCGACAAACGCTGGATATAGTCCGCAAACTCTCTTTGCATTCCCTTCGGAAGCTTGTAGCCGAAGAAAGATTCCAAAATAAAAGCCACACCGCCTTTTCCGGACTGCGAATTGATCCGCACTACCGGTTCGTACTCTCTTCCGATATCGGCAGGATCGATGGGAAGATAGGGAACTTCCCAAATCGCACTCTTCTTCTCTCTCATGGCCTGCAATCCCTTGTTGATGGCATCCTGATGCGAACCGGAAAATGCGGTAAACACGAGCTTTCCGGCGTAAGGCTGCCTCTCCGGAATCTTCATTTTCGTGCAACGCTCATACACTTCCTGTATTTCCCGAATATTTTCCAGGTTGAGATTCGGGTCAATCCCCTGAGAGAACATATTATATGCCAGAGTAAGGATGTCTACATTTCCGGTCCGTTCCCCATTACCGAAGAGCGTTCCTTCCACTCTTTCTGCACCGGCAAGGAGAGCCAGTTCCGCCGAGGCGATGCCTTCTCCTCTGTCATTGTGGGGATGAACGGAAAGCACTACGTGTTCCCTTTTCAAAAGGTGCCTGGACATAAACTCAATCTGGTCCGCATAGACATTGGGACTGTGCATCTCTACCGTATTGGGCAGATTGATAATGATTTCTCTCCCCTTTCCGGCGCCCCAGGCGGAAATCACGGCATTACAGATATCCAGGGCATAGTCCATCTCCGTCCCCGTAAAACTCTCCGGTGAATACTCCAGACAGAGTTCCCCCTGAAAGTCTTTTTCATGGCGTTTCACCATCTCGACACCGTCCAGCGCAATCTGTTTGATTTCTTCTTTATTCTTCTTGAAGACAACATCCCGTTGCAGAATGGAAGTCGAGTTATAGATATGGACAATCGCCTTCTTCGCCCCCTGTATAGCCTGAAAAGTCCTCTCCAAAAGCTCTTCTCTGCACTGTACAAGTACCTGTACCGTAACGTCCTCCGGAATCATCTTCCGCTCAATCAGATTGCGAAGGTAATCATACTCGATCTGTGAAGCTGCGGGAAAACCGACTTCAATCTCCTTAAACCCGAGCTTGCACAGCAACTGAAAGAACTCGACTTTCTCCTCCACGCTCATCGGCTCAACGAGTGCCTGGTTTCCATCCCTTAAATCCACGGAACACCAGATTGGCGCTTTTTTGATACTCTGATCCACCCATGTTCTTTCCGGATAACGGAAGATCGGGAAGGCACGATATCGACTGACTTTTTCCATCTCTTTCCCCCTTACTTCAAACGCCTACTGTAGTTCGGCAAAAACTTTCCTTCTAAGCGGCAATTCTACCCTGTCTTCTATTCCAGTACCAGTCCCTCTTTTTTCATAACAGCTATAACTTCTTCGCAAAGACGCGCACAAGTTTCTTCCTCCTTCGCTTCCACCATGACTCGGATAAGCGGTTCCGTTCCTGAAGCCCGAAGAAGAATCCTGCCGGAATCTCCCAACTCCTTTTCTACCTTCTTCACTGCCTCGGCGACCGCGGTATTTCCTTCCGCCGCTTCTTTATCCTTCACTCTCACATTCTGCAAAACCTGCGGATATTTACGATAGTCTGTAAGGCAATCTTTCAGGCTCTTCTTCTCTTCCAGAAGCACTTCCATGACCTTGATACTCGTAAGAATGCCGTCTCCCGTCGTGGCATGACGCATGAAAATGATATGCCCGGACTGCTCTCCGCCAAGGTCAAAGTTATTCTCCGCCATATTTTCATAGACATAGCGATCGCCCACCTTGGTCTTCTCGTAGCGGATTCCTTCCTTATCGAGCGCCTTATATAAGCCGAAGTTGGACATCACCGTAGTCACGATAGTGTTGTTCTGCAACTGCCCCTTCTTCTTTAAATCCTTTCCGCAGAGGTATAGGATCATATCTCCGTCAACAAGATTCCCCTCCGCATCCACCGCAAGACAGCGGTCCGCATCTCCGTCATAAGCGAAGCCGATCTCACAATCACTGTTTCGCACATAGTCCTGCAAAGCTTCTATATGGGTAGAACCGCAGTGCTCGTTAATGTTATAGCCGTTCGGCGCATCGGAAAGGACGTGGGTGTCCGCACCCAGCGCATCAAAAACCGCCTTTGCAACAGAGGAGGCGGAACCGTTTGCACAATCCAGGGCAATCTTCCTTCCCTTAAAGGAATGGGTTGCTATGGAAATCAGATAGCCGATATAACGATTTCTTCCCGCAAAGAAATCCACCGTTCGTCCGATTTTTTCTCCCGTAGCGAGAGGAATCTCTCCGATTTCCCCATCCAGGTACGCTTCAATTTCTGCAATAAAGTCATCGGAAACTTTCTCGCCGTTTCCGTTAATCACTTTTAAGCCGTTATCATAAAACGGATTATGGGACGCGGAAATCATGACTCCGCAGGAAAAATCTTCCGAACGGGCAATGTAACTCACGGAAGGGGTTGTCGTTACGTGCATAAGGTAAGCATCCGCTCCTGCTGCGGTAATACCGGCAGAAAGCGCATATTCAAACATATAACTGGAACGCCTCGTATCCTTTCCAATCACGATACGACAGTCTTTCTTCCCTTTTTCCGAAAAGTAGTAAGCCAGAAACTTTCCCACTTTAAAGGCATCATCCGCCGTAAGGTTCACATTTGCTTCTCCCCGATACCCGTCGGTTCCAAAATATTTTCCCATTTTATCCTCCTGTCTCCGTTCCGAATCTCTGTTTTCCGCTCCAGCTTCCTGTTTTCCGCTCCGGCTTAACGAAAGAAATTCGGGTCGCAAAACCCGAATCCTTCCTTCTCTTTTCTATCTTAGTCTATGCCTTCCGCCTTTAATGCCTCAAGATAACGGGAAAGCGCATCTTTCCACTCCGGAAGCGGTGTAAAACCTTCTTCTTTCAGCTTTCGCTTATCCAAGCGGGAATTCTTCGGTCTCTTTGCCTTACTGAGTCCGTATTCCTCTGTGCTTACCGGAATCACTTTAGTGGAGAGCCCCGCCTGCCGATAGATTTCCTTTGTAAAATCATACCAGGAAATATACTCGCCCTCATTCGTGGCATGATACGTTCCGTACTTCTCCGTGCAAATCATATCACAAAGGAGTTCGGCGAGATCCAAGGTATACGTCGGATTACCAATCTGATCATTGACTACGCGAACTTCCTCGTGGCTCTTTCCGACTTGCAGCATCGTCTTGATGAAATTCTTCCCATTTAAACCGAAAACCCAGGCGATACGGACGATGAAATACTTGGAAAGAAGCTCTCGTATCTTTTCCTCTCCCATCAGTTTCGTCTTCCCGTAGAAATTAATCGGTGCGAAATCCTTCTCCTCCGGATCCCACGGTTTTGTTCCCTCTCCGGAAAAAACATAGTCTGTAGAAAGATAAAGCATCTTTCCGTTCAAGTCCCGCATCACTTTCGCGAGCTCTCCGGGAACCTCTCCGTTGATTCTCTCTACGATAGCCTGATTCTCCGCTTCTTCTGCCGGATCAACGGCAGTCCATGCCGCACAGTGCACCAGCGTATCAATGCCGTTTTCCTCCAAAACGCGACGTGCCGCCGCGCTGTCTGTTAAATCCAAAACGATATACGGCATCGTACAAGCCGGACTTCCATCCATAACGCCGCTATAACAGGGCTTCAGGTCGGACCCGATTGCGGGAATTCCTCTCCGATAGAGGGTATTCATCACGTCATGCCCAAGCTGTCCGTTCACTCCGGTAACAAACACTTTCATCTTTATCCCTCTTCTCCATACTGCTTCTTGTAGTATTCCTGGTATTCTCCGGAAATAATATGCTCCCACCAATCCTTGTTCTTTAAATACCAGTCAATGGTTACCGGAATTCCCGTATCAAAGGTATACTCCGGTCTCCAGCCAAGTTCCGTCTCAAGCTTTGTCGGATCAATGGCATATCGTCTGTCATGCCCCGGGCGATCTGTCACATAATGAATCAAAGACTCCGGTTTTCCGAGCGCCTTTAAGATGGTCTGCACGACTTCCAGATTCGTTCTTTCGTTGTGTCCGCCGACATTGTAGACCTCTCCGACTCTTCCCTTTCGTACGATTAAGTCGATAGCCTTACAATGATCCGTCACATAGAGCCAATCTCGCACATTTTCCCCTTTGCCATACACCGGAATACTCTCATCCGCGAGGGCACGGGAAATCACCAGCGGAATCAGCTTCTCCGGAAAATGATAAGGGCCGTAGTTGTTCGAGCAACGGGAAATGCTTACCGGAAGACCGAAGGTGCGGTGATAGGCCAGAACAAAGAGGTCTGCGCTTCCCTTTGAAGAAGAGTAAGGAGACGAAGTCTTAATCGGATTCTCCTCATTGAAGAAGAGGTCTGTCCGCTCAATCGGAAGATCTCCGTACACTTCATCGGTAGAAACCTGATGAAAACGCTCGATTCCGAATTCCCGGCAGGCATCCATAAGGCAAACGGTTCCCATCACATTCGATCGAAGAAAAAGCTCCGGATCCTTCAAAGAACGGTCGACATGAGACTCTGCCGCAAAATTAATCACTCTGTCCGGCTTCTCTTTCCGAAACAAATCAAAAATAAACGTTCTGTCTGCAATATCGCCCTTGATAAAACGATAGTTTTTCTTTCCTTCCAGAGGCTCCAAAGTCTCCAAATTCCCTGCATAGGTCAACTTATCCAGACAGATCCACTCTTCATCCGGATAGTTATTCACTGCAAAATGCATGAAATTCCCGCCGATAAACCCGGCACCGCCGGTTACAATTGTCTTCATCTTTTCTCCTCTTATTTCTTTATTTCCGCGTTTTATGACAGGGCGCTTTATCATAACCCGTCCGTCATCCCCTGCGTTCTCTTTCCCTGCGTCCCTCCGCTTTTACTCGATATACTTTCCGTCCAGCACGTCCTTTAAGTACTTTCCATACTCATTTTTCTTATAAAGCTGATAGGCTTCTTCCACCTTTTCTCGACTGATCCAGCCGTTCTTAAAAGCGATTTCTTCCAGACAGGCAATCTTTCTATGTTCATGGCTTTCCACGGTATAGACAAAATTGGTCGCATCCACCAGAGACTCCTGCGTTCCGGTGTCAAGCCAGGTGAATCCCTTTCCGAGAAGCGCAACATCCAGCTCTCCGCTTTCCAGATAGATTCGATTCAAATCGGTGATTTCCAACTCTCCGCGCTTAGAGGGTTTCAGGTTCTTCGCATACTCCACGACACGATTATCATAAAAATAAAGACCGGTTACACAGTAATTCGACTTCGGTTTCTCCGGCTTCTCCTCGATGGAAATCGCTTTCCCGGAGACATCGAACTCCACGATACCGAAACGCTCGGGATCGTCTACATAATAGCCGAAGACGGTGGCTCCCTTCTCTTTCCGTACCGCTTTCTGTAAAATCTCCTTGAAGCCGGAGCCGGAAAAAATGTTGTCTCCGAGAATCATCGCAACCTTATCCGTTCCTATAAACTTCTCTCCGATGATAAAGGCCTGTGCCAAGCCGTCCGGACTCTCCTGCACCGCATACTCGAGCTGCATTCCGAGGGAAGAACCGTCTCCCAAAAGTTCTTTGAATCTCGGCGTATCGTCCGGTGTAGAGATAATCAGAACATCTCTGATTCCGGCATCCATCAGAACGGACAGCGGATAATAAATCATCGGTTTATCATAAATCGGCAGTAACTGCTTGGAAGTCACTCTGGTAAGCGGATAGAGTCTCGTTCCCGAACCTCCCGCAAGAATAATTCCTTTCATCATTTCCCCCTTTTCAAGAGACTTTATGCCTTCTCTTTTCTAGTAGATCTTTCTCAATGCGGACAAGTTCTGTCTCCCTTCTCCGCACAACTTTTAAAAGTTTAGCATAGCACTGAAAGATATACAAAGTTTTTTCTGTTAATTTTTTCTTTATATTGGCATAGCGGCTCTCTTCTTTTTTGTGCTAAACTAAAAATACATGGCACAAAGGACAAAAAGAACCTCTTTAGAAGAAAAGCGGAAAAGGAAATACATAATCGGAAAAATTTAAAGAATAAGCAGAAAAGGATAAAAAGTAATAAATGGAGAAAGCATTGATTGCCATGAGCGGCGGAGTGGACAGTTCTGTCGCCGCTCTTCTTATGAAAGAAAAAGGATATGACTGTATCGGCATCACCATGAAATTATATGATGCGGAAACGGGGCAAGCGTGCCGGAGCAGAACCTGCTGTACGCTGGAAGATGTGGAGGACGCAAGACAGGTTGCGGCAACGCTCTCCATCCCGTACTATGTCCTGAATTTCAAGGATGATTTTCAGAAGAAAGTGATTCTCCCCTTTGTAGAGACCTATGAAGCCGGAGGAACGCCGAATCCC
>JABZIV010000024.1 GCA_015258095.1 Lachnospiraceae bacterium | reverse complement strand
GCACTCGCAAAAGAGAACAAACCTTTCAACCTGACCCTGCTTACGGTGGATACACACTTTCCGGACGGATATGTCTGCCGTCTCTGCAAGAATACTTACCCGGATAATCAATACGCGAATGTCTTTAACTGCACTTCCCGACAGGTCAGCGAATTTGTACGCTGGATTCAGGCACAGGATTTCTACAACAACACAACCATCGTCATCTCCGGTGACCATCCTACGATGGATCATGACTTCTGTAATGACGTCCCGAAATCCTACCAGCGAAAGGTATACACCTGCTATCTGAACGCCGCTGCAAAGGTGAAAGAAAAGAAAGAACGGGTATATACCACATTTGATGACTTTCCGACAACGCTCTCCGCTCTCGGCGTAGAAATTCCGGGCGAACGTCTGGGACTGGGCACCAACTTATTCTCCGGTGCAGAAACCCTCACGGAAAAATACGGAAAGAAAGAAGAAAAGAAAGAGCTGGAAAAGCGCTCCGACTTTATGGTAAAACTCGGTGCGATTGACAAAGATTCCGCCTTTAAACAAAAAGAAGAAAAAGAGCAAAAGAAAAAGCAGGAGAAAGAACAGAAACAGAAAGAAGAACAGGAAAAAGAACAGAAACAGAAAAACGCGGAGGAGAAAAAACAAAAACAGGAAGAAACAAAGAGCACAAAAGAGGAAAGCGGAAACGCAAAGAAATAGTCTAGGTCTTACTTACGACTCTTTGCGATTCTCGCCTGCTTCACCTGACACTTATGTTGATACATACGGTAATCCGCCTTGCGGATCACATAGTCTGACGTAACATAGTCTTTCCTTTGCAGATGTGCCTCTGCGGAAAGTTCGCTATGGGTTGCCACACCTAAAGAGAGACTAACCGGAAACTTCACTCTCTCTTTTTCTTTCAGCGCTTCCAGATTTTCTTGAATTTTCTCCGCTACGCTAAAGATATACTCTTCCGGAGAAACTACCGCGATAAACTCATCGCCTCCGTTTCTTCCGCAGAATCCTCCTACCGGGTCGACCGCATCTTTAATGGCGGAAGCAACCATGCGGATTAACTTATCTCCGCTGTCATGCCCGTAGTGGTCATTGGTAAACTTCAAGTCATTGATATCCATGAAGATCAACCCGTAATCCTCCGCCTTCTGATTATCCATCAGATCGAGCTTTCTCTGAAGATACTGCCGATTTCCAAGCAAGGTCAGGCTGTCTGAAAAAGCGAGAACCCGTAAGTGTTCGTCTTCCAGATTTTTCTGCAAAATCAGAATGAGCTTGAAGGAATAGGACGTAATGAAGACGAAAACCATCACGATAATCAGGACCTTGGAGAAACGGATTTTCACAAAGGTCTGCATAAAGGACGGCCACCTGTCGGTCACACTCGCAGAGAGAATCAACCGCAGCTGTTCCAAAACGCCCAGTAAAGCCACAACGACAAGTCCTTTCTCCAGGATACGGTCGGAACTGTTCTTTGTCGCCCTGCCGGGGAAGATCAAACTGAATACACAGGACAGGAGTATCACGAGCTGTAATGCCTGCGCCCAACGCAAATTCCACACATAGGTATAGCCCGTCGGAAGAAGATATAAAACGAGCGTAAGAACAAAGATCGCAGAGTAAATACTTCCGACTATCCGGAGATATTTCTTCACCCGGGGACGTTCTGTTTCATAACTGGCATAAATCGGTGCGGAGGGAAGGAGAAGATACATCCCGATATACTCTCCCACGGCACTTAAATCGGCATCATCACTCAACTTATACAGCATGCCCGAATTCCCGAGATGCCATAAAGTCAGGGCAAAAATCATCGCCATAAGCCAAAAACCTTCTCTTGCATAGATATGCCTGGGAGAAAAGAAGAGAAAGATGACCATGCCGAGAAATGTCGCAATCAGGGTCATCACGAAGAGGGCATAGGATGTCTCCTGTCCTATAATCGTGAAAAATATAGCGTCTCTATCATTAATCAGAACAGGTTCATCGAAATTATTTTCCATAAAATGCATTTTGGGAAAAATCTCTACGCGGATTTCCTCTCCGAAGGCTTCCGTCGGAACCGGAATACTCACTAAGAGATTTCCGATCATGTGCCGCTTCAGATTCTCTCCATACGTCGCAAGCAATTGATCCTTGTAGTATGCTTTCACTACACTGTTATAGAAAAAGAAATTAATGGACTGATTTTCTTTTTCCCAGGCCTTTTCCAGGGGAATGTGCATCGTAATTTTATCCTGACAAGAAGTAAAATTAAAAAGATGGCTGTCGAAGGTCTCTACCTTTCCCTGCTTATCTTCCACTTCTACCGTAATATGGTTAAGAACCCGGTAATTCTCCTCCGGAACCCTCGCCATAATGCTTAAAAAAGAGCGTAGCAAAAAGATTCCCGTTAGAACGGAAATAAAGAGTAAAATAAAAGTCTTATTTTTACCCCAAAACGAATCTTTCTGCTTCATCTCTATACCCCAGTCTCTACAGTATGAACAGGAAAAAAATCCTATTCAATTATTAATATCGACTTGGAATTTTGTAATATAACAAATATTTTTAATAAATTTTTCTCCTTACGCTTCAGCTCGGTAACGACTTTCTTTCGTCGCTAATTTCTCTTCATACATCCGTTTGTCCGCCGTCCGAATCACATCACTGGTCACCGCAGCTTCTCCCTTTCCCTCGCTCCGGATTTCTTCCGTAACTTCATGATATGCAGCAATTCCCACAGCAAGGCTCACGGGGAATTGCACTTCTTTCTCTATCCGCATTCTTTCCAGCACTTCTAAGATGTGGGCACAAACTCCTGTTGCCTCTACTGAGGAACGCAGCACGGCAAGGAATTCGTCTCCTCCGTTTCGTCCGGAAAATCCATTCTTATTTTTCATTGCTTCTTTGATGGCGCTAGACACCATGCGAAGCAACTGATCTCCCGCCTCATGCCCGAAGTGGTCATTCGTATATTTTAAATCATTGACATCCATAAAGATGACCGCATAATCCGGATTCTTCTCTTTATCCAATTCGTCCAGTTCTTTTTGTAAATACTGCCGATTTCCCATCTTGGTCAAGTTATCGGAATACGCCAGTGACTTTAATTGTTTCTCCGCCAGGGTATTCTCAACGATATAACTCACTTTAAAAGCATAGGAAGAAAGGAAGGTCAGAACCAGGATAAATAAAAGCCATTTTGAAAATGGCGCCGCGGCAAACCAGCGGAGAAATCCCGGGAAATTTTCCGTAATATGCGTTGCAAAAATGATCCGAATCTGTTCCAAGATGCCGAAAAAAGCAACGAAAATTAAGCCATATTGCATGATATAATCCGCCGTCCTCTTATTCCGCTTTCCCGGAAAAAGCAAAGAGAGCAGCGAGGAAAAAACCATGACAATCTGCACACCTTGTGCAATTCTCAAGTGATATACAAAGGTATAGCCTGTCGGAAGAAGATAAAGAATCAGACAGCTAAAAAACACAAGACAAAGAAGGGTTCCCGCCGTCCGCAGATACCGCTTTACTCCGGGACGTGTCGTCTCATAGCTGCTGTAGAGGGGCGCACTGAAAAACAACATATACATCCCGATGTATTCCACGATGGCATTAAAGTCTTCATTGGCATTGACCGCATAAATCATCCCGGAATTTCCCATGTACCAGGCAATAATGCCATTGATCAGAAGCATCAACCAAAAACCCTCTTTGGCATACTCCTCCGTAAAATAAAAGTATCCCAGGATAATGATACCGATATAACTTCCTATGAACAGCATATAGAAGAAGGCAAAGGAGGATTCATTGTGTAAAATCGGGAAATACAGGGCATCCTGCACCGGCATCAAAACCGGTGCATGGAAGGTATCCTCCATAAAATCCATCCCCGGCTGAATCTCCACCCGTATCTCATCGCCAAAAGCTTCCTCCGGAACCGGAATGAAAACCCGAAGATGCCCAATCATGTGCCGCTTCAGATGTTCCCCGGCAGTGGCAATGAGCTTGTCCTTATAGTATGCCTTCACAACTCCTCCATAAAAGAAGAAATTAATGGACTGATTCTCTTTTTTCCACTCCGCTTTCAACGGGAGATGCACCGTAATCTTATCCCTTTTGGAATGATAGGTAAAAAGCTTGCTGTCATAGCGGTCTTCCGTACCATCCGGATGCTTCACTTCGACGGTCATGTCTCTTAGGATTTTATACTTCTTGTCTGTCTTTTTTCCGTTTACTTCCATCAGAGACCAAAGAGAGAAGAGCGCGATAAAAAATACCAGTAAAACCGGAAAAAGACTGTTCCCTATTCTCGAAAATAGACTTTTATTCCCCACCTGTTCCTCCAACCTTATATCGACAAAACGGTTTTGCTTTCCTCTTCTCCAAAGAAAATATACGCGCTCTTTACAAGAACCCGCTTATGACACGAATCTGCTTATGACACGAATCTGCTTATGACACGAATCTGCTTATAAACTATAAGGATATCCTATTATATCGAATTATTTTAATTAATCTATAAATTTATTTCTCCCTTTCCTTACGATTTCTTCCGTAGGTCTCCAGGATATCCCGAATAACCTGCTTTTTCTCCACCGAGAAAGCCTCCTTCTTCATTCTCCACTGCCAATTCCCCTGGTCTGTTCCCGGAGCATTGATTCTCCCCTCCTCTTGTAAGTTCAGATAGTCCGGAATCGGAATAATGCAGAGATAGGAAGTGCTCGACATCGCTTCTTTAATCAGAAGTTCGGGCATGGCATTCCAATCGTTCTCGGAACGGGAAAGATAGTGATAAATCCGTCCTCTTTCCCAATCTCCGATGGTCTGAAACCAGTGTGCAAGGGTATCATTATCATGCGTTCCGGTATACATTACGGAACAGTCATTCGTAAACGTATGGGGAAGATAGGTATTTTCATAATCGGAACCAAAGGCAAACTGTAAAACCTTCATGCCCGGATACCCTACTTCCTGCATCAGCTCCTTCACATCGTCGGTAATGACGCCCAGGTCTTCCGCAATGACAGGCAAGCTCTCTTTCTGAAAATAGCGGTGAAAAGCGGAAAATAAGTCCTTCCCTGGCCCTTTTCTCCACTCGCCGTGAATCGCATCCTCCTCTGCAAAAGGTACGGCATAGTATGACGCAAAGCCGCGGAAATGATCTACCCGAAGAATATCATAGAGGCGGAAACAATACTCCATCCGCTTACACCAGAAGAGATAGTCCTCCTTCTTCTGTGTGTCCCAGTCATAGAGCGGATTTCCCCAGAGCTGTCCTGTCTCTGAAAAGGCATCAGGCGGAACACCGGCAATGAAACCGGGATAGCCCTTTTCTCCCTCGCTAAAGTCAAACATCTTCCGATTGCCCCAGACATCCGCACTGTCCATCGCGCAGTATATCGGAAGATCTCCGAGAATCTGCACCCCGCATTCCTTCGCATAGTCTCGAAGCGCACACCACTGTTCTTCCGCCTTTTCCTGCATAAAAGCATAGCAGGCGACATCCTCTCTATGTTCCTCCAAAAAGGTCTGCACAGCGGACGCTTCTTTGTTCCGTAACGCTTCCGGAAATTCCTGCCAGGGACAAGATGCATACTCCTCTTTCAATGCCATGAACAGGCAGTAATCCAGCGTTTCCTTCTGCAAGTTGGAAAGAAGCAGAGAAACGTTCCCCCCTGCCGCCTTCCATCTCTCGTATGCTTTCCGAAGAAGCGGAAAACGTCGTTCGTAAAGTAAGCCGTAGCGAATCTTCTCTTCTGAAGACGCGAAAGCGAGCTTCTCCTCATGCAGTTCTTCCTCTGTGAGAAACCCCTCCTCCTCTAGCGTCTCAAGGTCGATAAAATACGGATTAATGGCAAAACTGGAGAAAGACTGGTAAGGAGAATCTCCGTACCCTGTCGGTCCCATCGGGAGAACCTGCCATACGCTATTCCCCGTTTCTTTCAAAAAATCAATAAACTGTTTTGCTTCTTTTCCGAATGTCCCGATTCCGTATTCTCCCGGTAGAGAAAATACCGGCATAAGGACACCCGCTGACCGTTCTTTTTCTTTCATTTTCTTCCCTTTCTTTCAAGCTCTATACAAATTTTCTTCCTAAACGGAAAAAACAATGTTTCTTTTATCGATCCGCTCTTGCGGCAATGGCAAGAATATACACTTCTTCCGCTCCCTTTTCCAGTAGTTTTCTTGCACAGGCTTCCATCGTCGCTCCCGTCGTAAAGATATCGTCCACAAGCAGTACTTTCTTAACTTCCTTCGGGAGATTTTCGCACGCCATCGCAGAAAGCAGATTCTGCATCCGCTCCATCGGATTCAACTCTTTCAAAGCCTTTGTTTTCTTGTCTCTCGTCAAATATGCACTATAGATGGGGATATCGCATTCCTTCGCAAGCGCTTCTCCGATGACCTCCGCCTGGTTATATCCTCTTTTTTTTCTTCTATCCCGATGAATCGGAACCGGGAAGATTCCATCTATGGAAAGGGCTTGCAGTTTGTCACAAAAAATCTCCCCGGCACGCTTTCCAAAAAAAATTCCTTTATCTTTTCTTCCTTTATATTTGAGTTCCGCTATGGCATCCTCCACCTCTTCACTAAGCTGATACAGAATCATCCCGCCTTGAAAAGAAAAGTGATGTTCCTTACAGTTCTTACAGAGGCTCTCCTCATCCCGTAAAATCCCTCTTCCGCAACGGATACAAGCAGGCTCTCCCGTCAGCGGCTCTTTCTTCCCGCAGGAAGAGCAGAAGTCGCCTTCCCCCTCCAACACTTCGTCGCAGAGGATACACCTTCTCGGAAAAACCGCATTAAGAATTCCTTCTTTCCATCTTTCCCACTCTGCCATACGTAACCCTTTCCGTCCTTTTCAACCCGGTCCGTCCATCTGCTCCTTCACCCGTTTCAGTTCCGCACTAAGTCCGGAATACCGTTTCTGCTCCGTCTCATTCCGCACCATCGCTTGAAAAATGTGCGGATCTCCGAGAAGACAGACACAGGACTTCGCACGTGTGACGGCAGTATAGAGAAGGTTCCTCGTCATCAAAATCTGCGGTCCCCGATACATCGGAAGAAGTACGGCATCATACTCCGACCCCTGTGACTTATGAATCGTGATGGCATAAGCCAGTTCCAGATCTTCACAGTCCTTAAAGGCGTAAACTACTCTTCTTTCCTCGAAAAAAACGGTGATCGTTTCTGCATAGTGATCGATTTCCGTAATCCGTCCGATATCGCCGTTAAAGATTCCCTCTCCTTCCTCTATCGGCAGATTATACTTTCCGGGAATCTCCCAGGCCAACTGGTAATTGTTTTTTACCTGCATCACCTTATCTCCGAGACGAAACAGTGTACCGTATAACTCTTTCTCCGCCTTGTTCTTGTCCTTAGGGTTAAGGTGCTCTTGCAGGTAACGGTTTAAGTTTTCCACGCCGAGCGCCCCCTTCTTCTGGGGAGACATCACCTGCACCGAAAGAGGATCGATCTGCAAGTACTTCGGCAGCTTTTCTTTCATCAGAACGACAATGTCCGAAATGATTTTTTCGGGCTCCGTTCCTCTGATAAAGAGAAAATCCTTGGACTTCTTCGTAAGGTCCGGCACAATCCCTTCATTAATCTTATGCGCATTGACCACGATATCCGATTCCATCGCCTGACGGAAAATCTTTTTTAGCTGAACGGTACTGACACAGCCGGAGTCGATAATATCCCGAAGGACATTTCCTGCACCGACGGAGGGCAGCTGATTACTGTCCCCTACTAAGATCAGTCTCGTCCCGGGACGCAGTGCCTTTAAAAGGGCATCCATAAGATAGAGATCCACCATACTCATCTCATCCACAATGACCACGTCGGCATCGACGGGATTGTCCTCATTTCGTTGGAAGAGGCTGGAAAATCCCTCTCCGTCCTCTTCCTCGCCTTCTCTCCCCATATACTCAAGAAGACGGTGCAAGGTCTTCGCGGGATATCCCGTTGCTTCTCCCATCCGCTTTGCCGCTCTTCCGGTCGGTGCGGCAAGCGCGATATTTTTTCCCCGCTCCGTAAAAAGATGCAGAATCGTTTTTATGGTAGTCGTCTTTCCTGTTCCGGGACCTCCCGTAAGGACAAGAATACCGGACTTCGCCGCAAAGTAAACCGCTTCCTTTTGTAAAGGATCCAAGTCCAGTTTCTCTTTCGTAAAAAGCTTCTCTATGGCAGTCTTCCAGCCTTCCGAATAGCCTTCCTCTTCCGAAACATTTAAACTGTACAGTTTCGATGCAATACGCCTTTCCCTGTAATAGGTTGACGCTCTATAGATTGCCTCTCCCAATATCTTGATTCTACCGGAAAGCTGTAAGTCCGCGAGCATTCCCGGAAAATCGGGAATCGGCATTTCGAGAATGCGTTCCGCTTCTCTTTTTAAAAGATCAAGCGGTAGATAGCAGTGCCCCTGCAACTCAGCCTGAAGCAGGGTATAGCTGATTCCGGCCTGAATGCGAAAGGCGGAATCTTCCGCAATGCCGACCCGCTTTGCAATATGATCGCAGCGTTTGAATCCTACCCCTTCCAGCTCTTCTGCAATACGATAAGGATTTTCCCGAAGAATCGTATAGATTTCTCCCTGAAAATGCTGATAAATCTTGTAGGACAGTTGTGGACCGATGCCGAGTCCCTGTAGGAAAAACACGGCATCCTGCCTGTCTTTCTTTCCGACAAGCTCATGCGCGATATCCCTTGCCATTCTTTCCGAAATGCCTCGTACCTCTGCAAGCCTTTCCGGTTCTTCCTCCATGATGCGCAGGCTGTCTTCTTTAAATTCCTTTACAATCCTTTTCGCAATGGTCTTTCCTATCCCTTTCACTGCACCGGAAGCCAGATACTGCTCAATCCCTGTCAGGGTATCCGGAGGAAGCAATGAAAAGCGCTCTATAAAAAACTGCTTCCCGTAAACGGGATGTTCCTTCCACCTGCCCTGCATCTTTACTCTTTCAGACACCGCAATACGGGAGAAGCTGCCTACACAAGTGACTTCTTCTCCCTTATCCTCTATCGTAAAAACCGTATATCCGCTATCTTCGCTTCGAAATACGATGTGACTGACGCTTCCCTCTAATTCTTCCATCTCTCTTGACCCCTTCGGGATTAGAAGTCATCATCATCGCCCGCCATATCAATGGACTTTCCCGTTCCAATCGCTACTGCTGTAAGCGGATCCTCTGCAAGCATCGTCGTGATACCCGTTTTCTCCTGCATGAGCTTATCCAGACCGTAGAGAAGGGCACCTCCCCCCGTCATGACGATGCCTCTTTCATAGATATCCGCAGCAAGCTCCGGCGGCGTTCTCTCCAGGACATTGTGTACGGCATTCACAATCATCCCTGCCGGCTCCAGTAACGCATCCATCATTTCATCCGAACTCACTACAACGGTTTTCGGTAATGCCGTCACAAGGTTTCGTCCTCTGACTTCCATCGTCACATTTTCCGGTCGCTTACTTGCACAGCCGATATTGACCTTGATGTCTTCCGCAGTCCTCTCTCCGATAAGAAGATTGTGCTTCTTTCGCATATAACGGAGAATCGCTTCGTCAAAATCATCGCCGGCAACCTTGATGGACTCGGAAACCACCGGACCTCCGAGGGCAATCACGGCAATATCCGCCGTCCCTCCGCCGATATCGATAATCATGTTTCCCTGCGCCTTATTGATATCAATTCCGGCTCCGATGGCAGCGGCAACAGGCTCCTCGATAATGCTGACTTCTCTTGCTCCGGCATGGCTCGCCGCATCCATCACCGCTTTCTTCTCTACCTCTGTTGCACCGCTCGGAATACACACACAGATTCTGGGCTTTCTGAGTGTTCTTCTTCCTACCGCCTTGTTGATAAAATACTTTAACATCTCCTCCGTCAGCGTGTAATCCGATATCACACCCTGCCTGAGCGGACGAACCGCGGAAATATTCTCCGGAGTGCGCCCGAGCATGAGGCGCGCATCCTCTCCATACGCTACAACATCATTGTTTTCTTTGTTTACGGCAATCACAGAGGGCTCTTTCAGAACCACTCCTCTCCCTTTTATATAAACAAGGATACTGGAAGTACCTAAATCTATTCCTATATCATTTGAAATCAGTGAAAACATGGATTCCTCCGTATATTATTGCAAACGAGTCCCGCCCGATATGCGACACTCGGGATAAAAAAAATCGTTATTCCTAGTATAACGGAAAGCCTATAAAAGCGGAAGTGGTTAGCGAAGAGTTTTTATAGAAAAAAGCGCTCGTGCACGGATGCTTTTTCCTTCCATACTTGCTTTCTTCCGGAAACTATGGCAATATTCCAAGAAACTGTGCAAGAAGGGGGAATGCATGGCAAAGCTCGTTCAATCCAAAGAAACCATTGCCGTTTTACAGAAAAGCAATTTCCAGTTCAAGAAACAATTCGGGCAGAATTTTTTAATCGATCCTTCCGTTTTGGAACATATTTTAGATTTTTCCGCGATTGGAAAAGAAGATTTGGTGATAGAAATCGGTCCGGGTATCGGCACTCTCACGGAGGCGCTCTGTGAAAGAGCCGGCTTCGTTGTTGCTGTCGAAATTGATGATAAGCTGATTCCCATCCTGGAAGAAAATCTTGCTACACAAGATAATTTTCTGCTGCTCCATGCCGATGCACTGAAGGTGGACTTTCAAGAAATCATTGCGGCTCACCCCGCTTTCCCCCATGTGAAAGTCGTGGCGAACCTTCCTTACTATATCACCACTCCGATTCTGCTCTCCCTTCTTGAGAAAAAACTCCCTCTGGATTCCATCACCGTCATGGTACAAAAAGAGGTCGCCCTCCGCATGAAAGCCGCTCCGGGAACGAAGGATTACGGCGCTCTTTCCCTTGCCGTACAGTATTATACCCGGCCTGAAATCGTACAGGAAGTTCCGCCACACTGCTTTATTCCAAGGCCGAATGTCTCCTCCATGGTTATTTCCTTGAAACTCCATCAAAAAGCACCGGTAGCCGTTGCTGACCCGGCGCTTCTTTTCAAAACAATCAAGTTCTCTTTTATGCAAAGACGGAAAACCCTGGTGAATGCCCTCTCTGCCGGCTTCCGGATAGAGAAAAAGGCATTGCAGGAACTCCTCAGCTCCCTCTCTTTTCCCGAAAACGTCCGCGGAGAAACGCTCAGCCTCTCTGACTTCGCCTTAGTGAGCGACGGAATCGGAGAGTTGCTGAAAGAAAAATCATAAGTTCGAAGGAATTTCAATGCAGTAATCACCCCGCTACACGCCTTTACGCTACAGTACACTCCTTTACAGTACGCTACACTCCTTTTCGGTACACAACTTTGCAGTGCGCTACGCTCCTTTACGGTTCAACCTTTATGAAGGAAGAAAAGCAAAGAAGGCGTTATGCACTTTGTCGTAACGCGCTGCGGCATCCTCTTTCTTCATGATCATCGGCGCTCCGTTTCCTCCCAGCGTGTAGACCGTGACCTGACTTCCATTGTATCCCGTAATCAGCTCCCATCGGTTATCCAGTCGAATCATCAAAGGATATCCTTTCGCCGTATAATATAAGGCCGCATTCAGACTCACCCCGTACAGATTCAAAAGCTGTCCCTGATCGGTTTGTAAACTGCTTCTTACATCCGGTATTTCCGAAATAAAGTTCGTTACTTCATCTTCCCGCGCCTTTCCAACCATCACGCTCGGTCTATCCGTCCTGTTCCATATCATTCTCTGCTGCCCGTCCAGAATATAACCGAAATTATCATAGATGGAAGAGATCGCCATCTCCATATTCCTAAAACATCCCCGATAGCTGCCGAGAGAGTAGGCGAAGAAGCCTTCCTGCTTCAAATCACGATTCTCCTGCAACTCGATCGAACCTGCCTTTTCTATGGAAAACTTTTCCGGACTGAGCACGGTCACTTTTCCTTCCCCTTTTCCAAGCATCGGAAGAGAGAACTGCTTTCCAAAGGTCCCTGAAACTTTACTTTCCGGCTTTATACTCTGCTCTTCTTCCTTCCCCTTATTGGAGAGGACGCTATCCTTTCCGGCATAATGATACCCGTTTTCATCATGTGTATACTCATCGAAACGGAGCTGGTTCGCTTCGATGGAGAAGTTCGCATAATATAAATTCTCCTTCTTGTAGGAGAGCTTCACTTCTCCGTTTGGAGCGACAATACGAATTTCCGAAACCGGAATTTCTCCCTGCGGATCCCATTCCGTACTTTCCTTACTGTCCGCCACGCCAAGAACGAGATCGCGCTCTATAAAACCGATGATCTTAAATAAACGGTTCTCTTCCGCTATATTTTCCGTCCTGTCCGTCTTTAAGTTTCGAAGCAAAACGCTCTTCTTCAGCTCGGTGTTTCTCTCATTTTCCCCGTAGGAAAGGTATTGTCCGTTATCACTGGAAGCAATCTCATCCATAGAGACAGAGGACACCAGGGTTAAGACCTCAAAACTGTTCGTATCAATGCCATATACATTGCCACGATAATACAAGTAGAACATCTTACTGCCCGCCTGATATACCAGTCGATTCAGACTTTCTTCCAATTCCGCCTTGTTTTCCGAAAGAGGTAAGAAGAAATTTTCCACGACCGTATTTTCCGAACTGTTGTATGTGTAGAAAACGATTCCCGTATAGCCTTCATGACTTCCTCTGCTGATATATCCGTATACCAGGAAGTCCACATCTCCGTTATTCTTCACATCCATGATGCGAATACCGTGATCCAGGAAGTCTCCCCGGAAATGATTGTTTTCTTCGGTAAGATAGGTGAAAATACGGGTCAGATTTCGCTCACTGCCCAATCGATATAGCGCATTGCCCTTCGAAAAAGCATAAAAACTCTTTGTATCGGAGTAAGCTAACTGGATATCTTCCGTCTGATCCACCCCGAGGAGAATCTTCTTATCCTTAAAGCGAAATGCCTGTCCGTCAAAGATTTCCGTGCTCCTTCGGTCAAAATCCATAAGATAAATTCTCTGGCTGTCATAGCGCATGACATAGTTATCTTCATTAAAGAAACGGTGGGTGTTTCCGTCACTGTCCGTTGCCTTCGATGCATAACGTACCTGTACCATCCCCATGATTCCGTTTACTTCTTTTAAACTGATTTCCGGCTCCCCGTCCAGACTCATCCCGGTATCCCCCCAGGTAATCTGTTGAAACGAAGAGTGCAGATTCACATGGGACAGGTCCTGGTTATCCATCGTATCATCCGATTCCAGGTAGGTAGTAAGGGATTTTGCCTCCGTCTTGGAGAAACTCTTCCGCGTGAAGTCTTCCCCTAGCGAAAGCATATCCTCCGCCATCTTTTCTTTTCCGGCAAGAATACGGGTATAGTAATAGACCGCCGTTTCCCCCATTTCCAGGCGCAAGCGCAGTTGATACTCTTTTCCCTCTTCCACCAGATTCTGTATCGGCAAGGTGAGCTGCAATCCCTCTCCTTCTTTCCGGATATCCACCGTTCCGTCCTTCTCAATGAGATCCGTACCGTCAAGACTCCGTATCGTATACTTTGCCGCAGTAATGCCGTTCTTTTTTGCATCAACATAAAAAGAGAGTTTTCTGTCCTCCGGAAGCACCGCCACGCTGTTTCTTACGGTAGCTCCTTCCAGCTCCTGAAAATAGGCATGAAGCGGATTCCGCTTTTTTCCCCCTATCATGGTATAAAGGTAGGGAAGTCTGGACTCTCCCATATTGGCATACACACGACTATTCTTGTCCATCGATTGATAGGCATGGAGAAAATAAAAAAGGAGAGCGACAAGAAAAATGCCGCCCAATAGAAAAGCTCTCCCTCTTCTTTTTGTCCAAAATCTTTTTTTCTTATAAAATCCAATATTCACGAAAGGACTCTCCTTCATCCGCCGTTTCCGCTTCGCTTACTTCGTGCATGCTCTCCGACCTGCTCATTCTTTTTTCTTTCTGTAACCGAGCGCTTCTTCCAGAGCAAGCTTTTCCTCTGCACCAAGTTCCACCGTCGTGCTGCCCTTTTCCACATCCTTGATATAGAGGAATCCCCCTTCATTAGAGTGAACGGAGTTTAAAACGAAACCGGAATTGTCATAGTTCAAAATGGCAAGTGCAAAGGAAAGATTTCCTCCCAAACCGCTGTAGGCATTGTATCGAATCATGCCCATCTTCTGAAAGGCGGAGCGGTTGTTGTTATGCAGTACCTTTAACATTTCCCTCTGATCTTCCAGGAGATCCTCCGACTTCTCCACATGACGCTGTAGCTCAACAAAATAGTCCTCCAGCGTCTCTGCATCCTTTCCTCGCATAAAATAATCATACTGCCTGTACAGCTTCTTATACTTTGCCTCCGCATGGATGGCAAAGATAAGAGAAATAAGTGATAAAACCAAACTGAGAATCAAAAAAAGCGGAAGCGCATTCTCAATCAACTTGCTCACAACACCCATTTTATCTTCTACCCTTTCCCTCTACCATTTCAAAAATCCGTTCCAGGTCTTCTTTGGAATAATACTGAATCTCCAACTTTCCTCTATTTTCATTCTGCGGGATAATCTTCACCTTCGTTTGCAGGCTTTCTCCCATTTTATTTTCTAAATCTTTGAAAATGCTGCTGAATTGCCTGCTTAGGGATTTCTTCTTTTCCTTTCCCTTTCCTTTCTCCAAAGATTGTGCTTTTCTCTCTATCTCCCGTACACTCAGATTCTTTTCGATGCATTCCTTTGCAAGTTGAATACGCTTCTCGCCTTCGGGAAACTGTAGGAGCGCCCTTCCGTGTCCCTCCTTCAACTTTCCTTCCCGAATATAGCGGAGTATCTCCTCCTCGAGTTTCAGAAGACGTAAACTGTTTGTAATGGTTGTTCTTTTCTTGGAAAGCCTTTCCGCAAGTTCTTCCTGGCTGAGTTGATAGGTATTGATTAAATTTTGATAAGCAAGCGCCTCTTCAACCGCATTTAAATCCTCTCTCTGGATATTTTCGATGATAGCAACCTCTTTACTGCGCTTTTCATCATAATCCCGTATAAGCACGGGGATTTCCGTGAGTCCTGCCATCTTTGCCGCACGATACCTCCGCTCTCCGGCAATAATTTCATAAATCGGGCCCTGTTTCTTTACCAGTAAAGGTTGAATCACACCGTACTGCCTGATACTCTCGGAAAGTTCTTTCAGTTCTTCCTCGGAAAAACGCTTTCTGGGTTGTTCCGGATTCGGTTGAACAAGGGAAATCTTCACGAGTTTTCCTTCTTCCCCTTTCGCGACTTCCGTCTTTTGAGGATTCACAGTGAATAAACTGTCCACCCCTTTTCCTAAACCATGCTTTGCCATACACACTCCCTGCCCTTTCGTTCTACACGTTTTTCAACACAGTTTTCTCTCTTTTCCCGATTTCATAGCGGTCGCTTTCAAAGAGAAAATTATAACTCCCGTTCCAAAACCTCTCCGGCAAGCCTTCTGTAGGCCTCTGCGCCGCTTGAGGAACTGTCATAAAGATTGATGGGAAGGCCATGACTGGGAGCCTCCGCAAGTCGTACGTTTCGAGGAATAATCGTTTCAAAAAGGTGCACCGGAAAATGTCCTTTTACCGCAGCCACAACATCCTGTGAAAGCAGATTTCTACTGTCATACATCGTGAAAAGGATACCTTCTATCCGCAAGTCCTCATTCAGTGCTTCTCTGACCGACGTAATGGTGTTCAGAATCTGCTGCAAACCTTCCAGGGCATAATACTCACACTGGATAGGAATAAGCACCGAATCGGAAGCGGTAAGAGCGTTAATGGTTAAGGTTCCAAGGCTGGGCGGACAGTCGATAAAGACATAATCATAGTCCTCTTTCACCTTATCCAGCACTTCCTTCAGAAGATAATTCTTATTTTCCTCATTTGCCAATTCTGCGTCCATCGCAGCAAGATTGCGGTTTCCGGGAAGGAAGTCTACATTTTCAATACGATTTTCCAGGATGGCCTCCTGAACGGAAAGTTCCCCGCTCAAAACTTCATAGATGCTTTTTTCTACATCGCGTACGCCAATTCCGCTTCCGGCATTACCCTGCGGGTCAAAGTCCAGAAGCAGCACTTTCTGCTTTGCTTCACCAAGGGAAGCCGAAAGATTTAATGCGGTAGTTGTTTTTCCCACACCGCCTTTTTGATTTGTAATGCTAATAATTCTGCCCACTCACACACTTCCCTTCTCAAATGTTTCACGTGAAACATTTATACTATATCCCGTTTTATCATGCAAGCTTTACGCGTGCACGCCTGTTTTTCTACTTTTTTCTAAACCAAGGAATTACCCGATTGACCTTTTTTGCATACTCCGTATACTCGTCTCCGAATTTTTCTTTCAGCCACTTTTCTTCCGTACATTGCATGAGTACCGTTAAAAAAAGCCAAAATAAAAAGGGGAGAAGCAACAAATACAAATTATAAAACAAACATAGAATACCGGTAAAGACAAAGAGAAAAGCGGAATAGATCGGATTTCTTACAAGAGAATAAACGCCGTCCGTAATCAACTTTCCTCTTTTGATTTCCTCGCCAATTTTCTGCAAAAGCACTGCTTTAATCCATAAGCCAAGACCGCCCAGAATAAACAGAATGCCCAGGAGAGTCATTCCGATTTTCGCACCGGGAATTTTCCCTTTTTCTAAATATCCGCATTGATCTAGAAGGACAGCTGTAGTAGTGAAGAGGAAACACACGACGACATAGATTGGTCCAACACCGAATACCGGCAGTTTTCGTTTGATCTCTTTTTGCATTTGTTATCTTCCCTTCTTTCTCCCGTTTTTCTTAGCCCAAAGGTTCCTTTGCCGGAATCCCCGCTTTTCTCGGATATTTCTTTGCCGTACTTTCCACTTTTCGAATCAGGAGAAGCGTCCTCGCAATATCCGTTTCCGGAAGCGTGTATTCCTCTATCGCCTCCAGCTTCCCTCCGAGGAGATGAATTGCTTTTCTTCCTTTCTCCAATTCCGCATCGAGATTCCCGGATTTCATGGCAATAAAATAGCCATCCTGTTTTACGAAAGGAAGATCATACTCACTCAAAGTGGACAGATTCGCAACCGCACGGGATACTGCAAGGTCATATCGTTCCCGATGCATCGGATTCCGTCCAATATCTTCCGCTCTTCCGTGATAGAATTCCACTCCGGAAAGACCAAGTTTCTCCACCAGTTCCTCTAAAAAATGAATTCGTTTTTGCAAAGAGTCCGAAAGGGAAAGAAGAATCTCCGGAAAGGCAATCTTTAAAACAAGACCCGGAAATCCCGCCCCCGTTCCGACATCCATACAGCGCTTTCCTTTACACCAGTCGGAAAATGTTTCACGTGAAACATTAATCTTCTGAAGGGCAAGAGAATCCACAAAATGCTTCACAATCACATCCTCTTCCTCCGTGATTGCCGTCAGATTCATGACTTTGTTCTTTTCGACCAGAAAAGTATAGTACGTATAGAATTGTTCCAGCTGTTTTTCGCAAAGCGTGATGCCTAACTGCGATGCCAATGCGGATAAGCGGGGAAAAAATGTTTCCTTTGCCATAATACCGTTCCTCTTTATAAAAATACTACTATAAATCGTCTTATATTCCTATCTTTTCTGTCCCCCGGCGGAGTCCCTTGAGATAGCGCATTCTCGATGTTTTAAGAAGACTCTTTCTGTGCAGCTTTAGCCCGTTCCAGATAAACCAGCAGCACGGAGATATCCGCAGGACTCACTCCGCTGATACGGGAAGCCATCCCGATATTTTCCGGCCGTATGCGGTCCAATTTCTGTCTTGCCTCCAGACGAAGATTCTGCATTGCGAGATAATCCATATTCTTCGGCAGCTTCTTATTTTCCATTTTCTTAAAAGCCACTACCTGCTGAATCTGCCTCTTAATATAGCCTTCATACTTTACCTCTATTTCCACCTCGTCCTGTATAAAAGGAGAAAGGGCGGGTCTTTCCGGATCAAGCGAAGACAGATTTTGATAACTCACCTCCGGTCTTTTCAGAAGTTCCAGAAGGGAAATGCCGGACTGAATGGGAGAGGAAGAGAGGGAGAGAAGGACGGCATTGTTTTTCTCGTTTGCCCCGATAAACGTATTTTTCAGTCTTTCGACTTCCTCTTTGATTCTCTCTTTCTTTTCTCTGGTTTTTCGGATTTCTTCTTCGCTAACGAGACCAAGTGCATAGCCTTTCTCGCGAAGACGCATATCGGCATTGTCCTGCCGAAGGAGCAGGCGATACTCCGCACGGCTCGTCATCATACGATAAGGCTCCCGATTTTCTTTGGTGACAAGGTCATCAATCAAGACACCGATATAGGCTTCCGAACGATCTAAAACTAAAGCCTCTTCTTTTCGAATCAATTTTACCGCATTTACCCCTGCCATAAAGCCCTGCACCGCGGCTTCTTCATACCCCGAAGAACCATTCATCTGTCCTGCAAAAAAGAGTCCTGCAATCTTCTTGGTCTCTAAATTATTCTTCAGTTCCAGGGAATTTAAGCAATCGTACTCTATTGCGTAAGCATGACGCACCATCTCCGCTTTCTCGAAACCGGGCATACTGCGAAGAACGGCAAGCTGTACATCCTCCGGAAGAGAAGAGGAGAGTCCGGAAAGATACATTTCATTCGTGTACTTTCCTTCCGGCTCCACAAAAATCTGGTGCCGTTCCTTATCCGGAAAGCGCATCACCTTATCTTCAATAGAGGGACAATAGCGGGGACCGGTTCCTTTGATACTTCCGTTGTACATCGGCGCACGGGAGATATTTTCCCGAATCAGCTCATGCCCCTTCTCCGTCGTATAAGTCAGATAGCAGTCTTCCTGCATGATCTGTACCGTTTCCGGATCCGTAGAGAAAGAAAAGGGCACTACCGGCACATCTCCCTTCTGTACTTCCATCTGTGAAAAATCCAGACTTCTGCGGTCTACTCTTGCAGGCGTTCCGGTTTTAAAACGAAGAAGAGAAAATCCCAACTTCCGAAGGCTGTCACTGAGATGTTCGGCACGACGCAACCCGTTCGGTCCGGTTTCTTCGGAAACCTCTCCATAGATACAGCGTGCGTTCAGATAAACCCCTGTCGCAATAATTACGGCAGAAGCATAATACTTTGCGCCGGTACTGCTCTCGACGCCGCTTACTTTCCTCTTTTCCTCATCGGTCAAAATCGAAACAATCTCACCCTGTCGCAAATGCAGTCGAGCCTGATTTTCTACCACTTTTCGCATATTTCCCGAGTAAAGTTGCTTATCCGCCTGTGCACGCAAGGAATGAACTGCCGGCCCTTTTGAACGATTCAGCATTCTCGACTGAATGAAGGACTCGTCACAGACCTTTCCCATCTCTCCACCCAGCGCATCCAATTCTCGAACCAGATGTCCCTTAGAACTTCCTCCTATATTCGGATTGCAAGCCATCATTGCGATTGCATCGGGGCTTAAAGTGAAGAGCACTGTCTCCATCCCCATTCGGGCAGAGGCCAGCGCGGCTTCCACACCGGCATGCCCTGCTCCTACCACGATTACATCATATCGTTCTTCCAAAAAAGCCATTTTTTTCCTCTCATTATGGGTTTGACCCGTCATTTTCCCATACAGAACTTAGAAAAGATTTCATTAATCAGGTCTTCGGAAACTTCCTCCCCGAGAATTCTTCCCAGCGCCTGATACGCTCCCATCAAATCAATACTTAGAAAATCTTCGGAAAGAGAAAGGGCGATTCCCTTCTTTACTTCCAGAAGTGCTGTCTTCGCTTCTTCCAAGTCCACTCTCTGTCTTTCGCTATGCACAAAAACTTCCGACGAGAAAGAAAGATTTCCCGCAAAAAACATCTCTTTGATTTTCTCTGAAAGAAGAGAAAGTCCTGTCCATTCCTTTGCAGAAATCGGAATCACGGGAAATCCGCTGCGTTTTTCTACAGCATCCTTTGTAAGAACCGTTTCACAATCCGTCTTATTTAAAAGAACGATGCTTTTCTTTCCCTGAAGAAGAGAGAGAATCTCTTCATCCTGCTCTTCCCATTCCTGTGTGGAATCCAGTACAAACAGAAGCAAATCCGCATCGGAAATTGCCTTTTTTGCTTTTTCCACACCAATTCCTTCCACAAAATCCGCTGTATTTCGAATCCCGGCAGTATCCATCAGATGCAGAGATAAACCGCCCAAATGCACGTTTTCTTCCACTGTATCTCTTGTAGTTCCCGGAATATCCGTTACGATTGCCTTCTCCGCACCGACCAAAGCATTTAAAAGAGAGGACTTTCCTGCATTGGGCTTTCCAACAATAGCCGTACGGATTCCTTCTTCGAGCATCCTTCCTTCTTCCCGGAAACGAAGCAATTGTTCGATGACGGAAAGGATATGTTCGACATCCTTTAAGCACTTTTCAGAGAATCCGTCCAGAGAAATGTGTTCCGGATCATCAAGCGCCGCCTCGATAAAGGCAGTATCTTCTAAAAGAACACTGCGACACGCGGTAATTTTATCTTTCAATGCCCCTTGCACAAGGGATAGAGAGGCACGTGCTCCCGCTTCCGTCTTGGAAGAAATCAATTCCGCTACTGCTTCCGCCTGGGAAAGGTCGATTCTTCCATTTAAAAAAGCTCTCTTCGTAAATTCTCCGGGTTCCGCCGCTCTTGCTCCATTTTGCAGCGTAAGATGAAAAATCTTCTGCATGAGGACAATGCCCCCATGGCAGTTGATTTCCACCACGTCTTCTCCCGTGTACGACTTCGGATGGAGGAAAGTGGAAACCAGGACTTCATCTACCACTTCCTCCCCATCAAAAACAAAGCCATAGCGAATACGATGGCTTTCTCGGATAGAGAGAGGCTTTCCGCTCTTTGTTCTAAGCATCTTTTCTGCAATAGGAAGGGCCTCTTCCCCACTGATACGAATGATTCCGATTCCACTCTCCACCAATGCGGTGGCAAGGGCGCTGATTGTATCCAAAGTACTACCTCCTAAAAGCTGTATTTTACTAAGATTCCAAAGACTTTGCAATCTATCGAAAAAGGGAATGCGATTCCCTTCTAAAAATAAAACCGGACAACAAAACATAGAGATAGAGGAAAAATCATAAGAGCTGAAAAAAACAGCCCTTTCTGAAAGAAGGGCTTCCGCTCCGGAAGGCTTTCTTTCAAAAAGAGCCATTCTTTATATAGAAGGATGAACTACTGCTGTTTCTCGCCGCGGTTATCCTTCATGCTATTGTTATATCGATTCTTAAACTTTCTGTCCTGACGGAACTTTCCGTTATTCTTGTAGTAAATCACAACATGACGGAAGGGGTCGTCGCCCTCTGATTTCGTCGCAACCTGGGCGTCATTTTGCAGAGCGGAATGGATGATTCGTCTCTCATACGGATTCATCGGCTCTAAATTCACCGATTTTCTGCTCTTCTTCACTTTATACGCAATATTCTTCGCTAAACTGCGCAGTGTCTGCTCCCGTCTCTTCCGATAGTCTTCCGTATCCAGTTTCACACGAAGATAATCTTCTTTGTGATCTTTGTTGATGACCAGAGAACAAAGATATTGTAGAGAATCCAGTGTTTGTCCGCGTTTTCCGATCAAGATTCCCATATCCGGGCCTTCGATATTGACGTAAAGTTCATTCGCCTCCTCATGGAAATCCATCTGCATTTCTACCTGCATTTCCATTCCGGAGAAAATCGCATCCAAAAACTGTTTTGCCTTATCCTTCACTTCCAGAATTTCTTCCTCAGAAAGCGCTTTAAATTCTATCTTCTCTGCACTAAATCTTTGCTTTGTATCTTCTTTCGTCTTCTTAAAGCTATTCTGCTCCGTCAGCTCTTCTCTTACAGGAGGAATCGGGTCATACCCTCCGCGACTGAATCCTTTGTAATTTTCTGCCGTATTTCTTGCAAATTGCTTCTTTTCTCTGGAAAAACTCTCTTTTTTTCTGTCCTCTTTCTTTACGGAAAAATCGGGATTGCTCTGCTTTTCTACCGTTTTATTTCCGACTTTCTCTGTAGACTCTTTCTTTTCTTCTCCCTTTGGAAGAGGAGCAGTCTTCTTTTCTTCAGGCTCTTCTTCGATGCCCTCCTTTACAAAAGCTTCCAGAATCCACGGTTTTGCACCGATTCCCAAGATTCCTTTACTCCCCTGTACCAGTACGGTATAGGAAATTCGATCGGATGTCGTCTGTAACTGGATACTCGCTTTCGTTATGGCTTCTTCCATCGTCTTAGCGGATACTCTAATTTTATCCATAGCTCTTCCCCCCAAGCCTTATGACTTCTTTTCCTGTTTTTCATTGTACAGCTGCACCATATTTGCCTTACTTGCTAAAGAACCTTCCTTTGCATTCCTGTTGTAATACTCTGTTGAGTCCTTCGTCTTCTGTACCTGTTTTGCGATACGCTCCAGTCGATTTTTCTCCGCTGAATCTACCTTTTCCTGCATATTTTTCAAACGGTTTTCTACCGATTTTTCGTCAATAGGCGGAAGCCCTCTTTTCGCTCTCTTGATATTCGCCTTTGCCATAGCTTCCTGCAAAAGCTCTTCATCACTCTTCTTTCCATAGAACCAGTTCATAATCAACTGCTGAATCAACATGAAAACAGAGGAGGCAATCCAGTACAAACCGATACCGGAAGCAAAGGAAAAACAGAACCATACCGACATCAGAGGCATCATCACATTCATGCTCTTCATCATCTGTTGAGACTGGTCTCCTTCCTCACCGGTCTGCGGCATAGACTGCTTCTGCATAACGACTGTGGAAGCCCACTGTGTAAGGCCTGCCAAAACAGGAATCAGCCAGTAGACGTTCGGCACAAATCCGAAGGCAGACGGTGCAGTAGATAAATTCAATCCCATAAAACTGTTGATTTCCGCCGACTTACTGGCTGCCGTCTGAATCGCGGCACTCGCATCCGGAAAAACGGAGGGAAGCTTCGCCCACTGCTGCGGATTTAATTTATACAGAAAATCAACCACAAAATTGTGCACGGCAGTACTGTCATACTTCTGCGGATCATCCAAACCTAAATTATGTAAAGTCTTTAAAACGGAAGTCATTCCATTATTTTGTCCAAAGCTCAGCAGTGTTTTTGCCGCATCATTACCACCGATAGCGGTAGAAACCGTTTCATAGATGGTTCTTACAGCCGGTACATAAGCCGGAATATTCATGATGATACGGTATAAGGCAAAAATAATCGGCATCTGTAAGAGCAGAGGCAGGCATCCGGCTGTCATGGAGGTCCCATACTTTTCGTAAACCGCACGCATCTCCGTTTGCTGTGCCATGACGGAAGCCTGATCCGTTTGATTTTTATATTTTTCCTGAATTGCTTTAATTTCCGGTTGCATAATTTGCATCATCCGAGAAGACTTCTGCTGTTTGATAGAAGTCGGCGCCAAGATAATTCTTGTTACCAGGGTAAAAAGGATGATGGATAAACCGATGTTAGGAATACCGATTTGTGCCAGAAAGCTGTAGATTGCATTCATGACTAAACCTAAAAAGGTCACAATCAGATTCCAAATCGGTCCAAAAATAGGTAAACTAGACGTGTTTTTCGTCAATAAAATAAGATAATTCAAGTTTTTCTCCCTTCATCATTAGGGAACAGGATCATATCCGCCCTTAGCAAACGGATTGCAACGAAGCACTCTCCAGATTGCCAACCATAAACCTTTCACACAACCATATTTTCGTATTGCCTCATAGGCGTATTGAGAGCAAGTAGGTGTGTATTTACAAGAGCCGTGCCCTTTTAAAGGGGACAAATATTTCTGATAAAACCGAATCATTCCCAAAAAAATTTTTTTCATAAATCCCTCTTTTTCTAGGATAAACATATTTTAAAACTGACTTTCTTCCTATTAAAATGGATTCTATCCGGAATAGATAAAAAGTCATAATCGTAAAATCGGCTCTTCAGCAGGAAAGAAAGAAGCCCAAAAACTTATCCTTTCCCGTCCAGTATATGATGCCTGCTACATAGTTCCAGATACGCTTTCTCGAAATCAAAGTAAGTACAGTTCTTCCCGCCCTGTCTTACTACAAGAATGATGTCTTTACCCAAACAAATTTCTTGATGTAATCGAAATATTTCACGGAGTTTTCTTGCTATACCATGTCTTACCACAGAATTCCCTATTTTTTTGGAACAGGATATTCCCAAGCGATTATGTGGCAATGCATTATCCACAACATACATGACAAAACAAGAATTTGCTAAGGATTTTCCCCTTTTATACCCTTTTTGAAAGTCATCATTGGATTTTATAGACGGAAAACGCTTCATTAAATTAACTCCATGGTTGAAGAAAGACCGCTAAAAAGCGGCCTTAAAAAATCTTAACTTTTAAAAATTTATGCAGATAACTTTGCTCTACCTTTAGCTCTTCTTGCAGACAATACCTTTCTGCCGTTTGCCGTGGACATTCTCTTTCTGAATCCATGCACTTTGGCTCTTTGTCTTGTCTTCGGCTGGAAAGTCATTTTTCCCTTATGCATACGGACACCCCCTTTTTTTAGTGTATGGCTACGCCACCGATCGTTTCTCCGGGAATTATTCGTCCTTATCCGAAGGTCCCGAATAAACTCCTAATTTTGGGTAAACATCGTGTGTATTATAATGAAAGCCTAAGAACACGTCAATAGAAAATTTTCTCTCGCAAAAAAGAATACAGTTGTTTGATTTTATCCACAAATTTATCCACTTATCCACATTTTTCTATTTTATCCACAAATTATTCCTGTACTGTGGATTTAATTGCCTTTTATACACTGTCTTGTTTAAAAAGAGAGAATAAATCGATGTTTAAATGTGGACAAAGGTAATCCACATTTAAACATTTTAAAATCATCAACAAACTATGTTTATCTTTTCCCTTTTCTATCCACAAAAAGCAAAGAGAAATCTTTTAAATATTTTTTTTCCTCCTTTTTAACTGATTTATCCTTTCCGCTTTGTACCTTGATAAAGACCCCTCCATGCTGTAAAATAGATAGGCTTTATCTTCTATCTGTTTATCGATTTATAAAGGGCGGAGTATGACAAAAGACTTAGAAATTATAAAAAGTAAATGGAGCGAAATATTAAATACGGTTAGAGAAATTGAACCGATTGCGGATGTTACCTATGATATCTGGATTGCTCCTTTGAAACCATACGATATTGTGGAGGATAAGCTGGTTCTCTTGGTAGACAAAAAACAATTTATTCCCGTGATAGAAAAGCGATACGACCAGACCCTTCGTATTGCCATCATGGAGGTTACCGGAATCAATAAAGATCTCCTCTTTATCGATGAAGCCGGATTGGACACGATTTATAAGAAGGATAAGGAAGAAGAACTGAGTTTTTCCGATGCATTAAAGAATGCCAATCTGAATTCCCGCTACACTTTTGACTCTTTTGTCGTAGGTTCTTCCAACGACCTCGCTCACGCAGCCTGTGTTGCCGTAGCGGAACTTCCCGGAGAACAGTACAATCCCCTCTATATTTATGGAGGAGCCGGCCTCGGTAAGACCCACCTTATGCAGTCTGTAGCGCACTTTATTCTGGAACAGAACCGAAACACAAAGATTCGCTACGTTACATCGGAAACTTTTATCAATGAATTTGTTGACAGTATCCGAAATAAAAACAACATTTCCCCGGCGGAATTTCGAAAAAAGTATAGAGAACTCGATGTACTCTTAATTGATGACATCCAATTTTTAATCGGAAAAGAAGGAACACAGGAAGAATTCTTTCATACCTTCAATACACTCTACGACAATCGAAAACAGATTATCATTGCCTCCGATAAACCGCCAAAAGACATTGACAATCTGGAAGAACGACTTCGTTCCCGATTTGAAGTCGGCCTAATTGTCGACATCCAGATGCCGGACGTGGAAACCCGTATGGCTATTCTTCGAAAAAAAGAAGAGTTGGAAGGCTACAATATCGACAATGAAGTCATCAAGTACATTGCGGATAACATCAAGTCCAACGTCCGTGAATTGGAAGGTGCCCTTACGAAGGTTGTCGCTAAGTCCAGGCTCGTAAAACAACCGATTACCCTGTCTCTGGCAGAAGAATTGTTGAAAGACCACATCACTCCGAGTGAAAAAAGAGAAATTACACCAAAGCTTATCATTGAGTTTGTGGCAGAACACTACAACTTAAAGGTCTCCGACTTATCTTCCCCTACAAAGAAGAAAAACATCGCTTATCCCAGACAGATTGCCATGTATCTATGCAGAGAAATGACAAATGTACCGCTCGTCACTGTTGGAGAACTCCTTGGCGGAAGAGATCACTCTACTGTCATCCACGGATGCGATAGAATATCCACAGATTTACACACAAACGAACAATTGCAATCCACAATAGAGAATTTACGAAAAAAGATAGAAAAGTAAATCCCAACTCTATTCAGGATTAGTCCACATTGCATTTCCGTCCGTAAAGGGCGTAAAACCTGAAAAAAACAGGCTTCCAACATTTACACAAGCCCTACTATTACCACTAGGTTAAAAGAAAAAGAAAGAAGGGAAAAACATGAAATTACATTTTCAAAAAAATGACCTTGTTTCAGCGATACAAATTGTAGCACGTGCCGTTGCTTCAAAAACAACGATGAGTATTATGGAGTGTATTCTCCTGGATGCGACAGAAGGAAAAATCACACTGACCGGAAACAAATCTGAATTCGGAATAGAAACGATATGCCCGGGAGAAATCGTTGAACCCGGTAAAGTTGCTTTAGAAGCGAAGTTATTCCAGGAAATTGTCAAGAGACTTCCACAGACGGAGAATCGTAATCTTTCCATTGAAACGGAAGATAACGGAAACTGCACCATTCGCTGTGAAAAATCCGTATTTAAGATTATGGGAAGAAACGCGGATGAATTTCCGAGTTTGCCTACTGTGGAAAAGCAGGAAGCCATCTCCGTTTCGCAATTTACGCTTCGCAATATGATTAACCAAACTATTTTTTCTACTGCAAGCGGTGAAAATAACAAAAAAATGGCAGGAGAGTATTTTGAAATTAAGGATAATCTTTTCTCCATTACTTCACTGGACGGACATCGTATTTCCATCAGAAGGAGCTGTTTGAAAGAGTCCTACAGTGAACAGAGTGCGATTGTACCGAAAGAAGTTTTATCCGACCTGTCCAAAATCATGACCGGCGACTTGAATGATATGGTGGAGATGTATTTTTCCAAACAGTATCTCCTTCTGCATTATGAGGATACGACAGTGGTAACACAACTCGTTGAAGGAGAGTATTTCCATGTAAAGCAGATGCTTTCCACAGATTATGAAACGAAGATTGTTGTAAACCGAAAACAGCTTCTGGAAGATATCGACAGAGCAAGAATCATGGCAAGGGACAGTGATAAGCAACCGTTGATTTTGAAGATTCAGGAAGATTCGCTTTCTCTTAAAATTGTTTCCGACCTCGGAAGGATGGATGCGGAGATTCCGGTACAGCAGGAAGGAAAGGATTTATTGATCGGTTTCAACCCGAACTTTCTGATGGATGCTTTGCAGAATATCGAGGAAGAAGAAGTTTCTCTTTACTTTACGATTCCCCGTTCTCCTGTTTTTATTCGGGATAAAGAGGAGAGCTACATTTATATGATTTTGCCGGTAAATTTCAATGCGGATCAAGTAGAATGATTATTGAGTCCATAGAACTACAGAATTATAGAAATTATGAGAATCTGAAACTTTCTTTTGGAGAGAAGAACAATATCTTCTACGGAGATAATGCACAGGGAAAGACGAATCTCCTCGAAGCAATTTTTTTTGCGGGAAGTACGAAGTCCTTTCGTTTCTGTAAAGACCGGGACGTGATTCGTTTTTCCGAGGAAGAAGCGCATATCAAGATGATTCTGAAGAAGAAGGATATGCGTAACCGCATTGATATTCATTTAAAGAGAAATAAGTCGAAAGGAATTGCGATAAACGGCTTTCCGGTAAAGAAGGCTTCCGATTTATTCGGACTTTTGAATATCGTTATCTTTTCTCCGGAAGACCTCAGTCTGATAAAAGACGGTCCGAAAGAAAGAAGGCGATTCATTGATTTGGAGCTTTGCCAGTTAAATAAGATTTATTTATATAATCTGACAAGGTATAACCGCGTTTTATTACAAAGAAATAAGTTGCTGAAAGAGATTGCTTTTCAGGCAAAATTGGAAGAAAGTTTGTCTGTATGGGATGAAGAATTAATTCAGTACGGAAAGGAGATTATTCGTTTAAGAAGAGAATTCATTCATTCTTTACAGGAAAAATTAAGCCGTATTCATAAGAACATTAGCGGAGGAAAAGAAGAGCTGGAACTTCTTTATGAGGAAAATGTAAAAGAAGACGATTTTATGGACGTCCTGCTAAAAGCAAGGGAAAGTGAGAAAAAGCAAAGGATAAGTTTAGTAGGTCCTCATCGGGACGACCTCCTTTTTCGGATTAACGGAGAGGATATTCGAAAATACGGTTCACAGGGACAAAAAAGAACTGCCGCACTTTCTTTGAAGCTTGCAGAAATTGAAGAAGTAAAAGAAGAAATCAAAGATTATCCGGTTTTGCTTTTAGATGATGTGTTTTCCGAGTTGGATAGAAAGAGACAGAATTATCTCTTGGAGGAAATAAAAGAAGTACAAAGTATGATTACCTGTACCGGTTTGGAGGATTTGGTAGAAAATCGTTTTCCCATTGACAAGTTGTATTTTGTAGAAAACGGAAGAATTACCGGCAAGTAAATAGAGGAGGGTTCATGGCAATAGAGAGAGAAGAGCAGGATCTGAATGAGCAGTTTCATGCGTCGAAGGAGTACGGTGCGGATCAGATTCAGATACTGGAAGGATTGGAAGCGGTTAGAAAGCGTCCCGGAATGTATATCGGGAGTACTTCTGTTCGCGGCCTGCATCACCTTGTTTATGAAATAGTAGATAATTCCGTAGATGAAGCGCTGGCCGGTTTTTGTGACAGTATCACCGTTAGTATACATAAAGACAATTCCATAACCGTAGAGGATGACGGTAGAGGAATTCCGGTAGATATTCAGAAGAAAGCCGGAAAGTCGGCACTTGAAGTTGTATTTACCGTACTTCATGCCGGCGGAAAATTCGGCGGATCCGGATATAAGGTCTCCGGCGGACTGCACGGTGTGGGAGCCAGTGTTGTGAATGCGCTGTCCAGTTTTCTGGATGTTACGGTACGTAAGGACGGAAAGATTTATACCATGTCCTTTTCCAAAGGAAAAGTAACGAAGGAAATTGAATGCATCGGAGAGTGCGGAGAAGAAGAACACGGTACAAAAGTGCATTTTCTTCCGGATAGCGATATTTTCGAAGAACATATTTACGATTTTGAGACGCTGAAGATTCGACTCAGAGAAACGGCGTTTTTGACGAAGAATCTTCGTATAAAGCTTATAGATTTACGGGAAGAAGAGCCGGTAGAGGAGACATTCCACTATGAGGGCGGTATCAAGGAATTCGTTTCTTATCTGAACAAAGGAAAGGAAGCTTTGTATCCGGATGTAATCTATTGTGAAGGAGAAAAAGAGAAAATTCTTGTTGAAGTCGCTATGCAGCATAACGACTCCTATACGGAAAATATTTATACCTTTGTCAATAACATTAATACGCCGGAAGGAGGAACACACCTCACCGGTTTTAAAAATGCTTTAACCAAGACCTTTAATGATTATGCAAGACAGAATAAGCTTCTGAAAGAGAGTGAACCGAATTTATCCGGAGAGGATATTCGTGAGGGCTTAACCTGTATCATTTCCGTGAAGATAGAAGATCCGCAGTTTGAAGGACAAACGAAGCAGAAACTGGGCACTTCTGAAGCCCAGATTGCCGTGCAGGGTATCGTTTCCGAACAGTTGACCTATTATTTGGAGCAGAATCCGTCTGTTGCAAGAGTGATGTGCGAGAAGTCCATCATGGCACAGAGGGCAAGAGCCGCAGCGAGAAAGGCAAGGGATTTAACAAGGAGAAAGTCGGCACTGGACGGGGTGGGACTTCCCGGAAAGCTTGCCGATTGCAGCAGTAAAGATGCGGAACGCTGTGAAATTTTTATTGTTGAGGGAGATTCCGCACTGGGACCTGCGAAAGAGGGAAGAAATCCGCAAACGCAGGCGGTACTTCCTCTTCGCGGAAAAGTCCTGAATGTGCAGAAAGCAAGACTCGATCGAATTTATGCCAATGAAGAAATCAAGGGTATGATTACCGCCTTCGGAACGGGAATCAATGAGGACTTTGACTTATCGAAACTCCGTTATCATAAGATTATCATTATGACGGATGCCGATGTGGATGGTGCACATATTGCGACTTTGATGTTGACTTTCATCTACAATTTCATGCCGGAATTGATTAAGGAAGGGCACGTTTACCTTGCGCAACCTCCTCTTTTCAACATTACGAAAAATAAAAAGCATTACTATGCTTATTCTGATGAGGAGTATCAGAATATCTTGAAGGAAATCGGTGCGGAAGGTGCGGATGTATCCCGTTTCAAAGGTTTGGGAGAAATGGATACGGAAGAGCTCGCGGAAACGACGATGGATCCGGAAACAAGAACTCTTCTTCGTGTCAACATGGAAGAAGATGACAAGGCGGAGCTCGATATTACCTTTACTACCTTGATGGGAGATCAGGTAGAACCGAGAAGAGAGTTTATTGAGAAAAATGCCCGTTATGTGAAGAATCTCGATGTATAGGAGGTAGACTTTGGAACCGAATATTTTCGATAAGGTGCAGGATGTTGATTTAAAGAAAACGATGGAGAATTCCTACATCGACTATGCGATGAGTGTTATCGTATCCAGAGCGATTCCGGATGTACGGGACGGTTTGAAACCGGTACAGAGAAGGGTGCTCTATGCTTTACAAACACTTGGCGTAACACCGGATAAGAAGACAAAGAAGTGTGCCACCATCGTAGGAGAGACGATGGGTAAGTATCATCCGCACGGAGATTCTTCCATCTACGGTTCTCTTGTATACATGGGACAGCCATGGTCCATGCGCTATGTCTTGATTGATAAGCAGGGAAATTTCGGTTCGGAAGATGGAGACAGTCCCGCCGCAATGCGTTATACCGAGGCAAAGATGTCCAAGATGGCAGCGGAGATGCTTTCCGGAATCAACAAGAATACAGTTGATTTCATGCCGAACTTTTCTAATGAGTATGATGAGCCGACGGTCCTTCCGGCACGTTTTCCGAACCTCCTTGTAAACGGTGCAACCGGTATTGCGGTCGGCATGTCCACCAATATCCCGCCGCATAATCTTAGGGAAGTCATTGCCGGCGTGGATAAAATTATTGACAATCGTATTGAAGGAAGAAAGACGGAAATTGAGGAGCTTCTTCCCATTGTGAAGGGACCCGATTTTCCAACCGGCGCAACCATTCTCGGAAAAAGGGATGTGGAAGAGGCATACCGTACCGGAAGAGGAAAAGTGAAGATGCGCGCCGTTTGCGAAATTGAAACCATGGCAAACGGAAAAAACCGGATTGTGGTGAAGGAACTACCCTATTTGGTTTATCGTTCCCGGGTCATCGAGAAGATTGCTGATCTGGTGAAAGACAAGAAAATCGACGGAATAACCTATATCCATGATGCGGCGGGAAAAAACTCACAGGCGAAAATCAACATTGAACTCCGAAAGGATGTGAATCCGCAGGTCATTTTAAACCAGCTTTATAAGCATACACAGTTACAGGAAACTTTCGGTGTGATTATGCTTTGTATCGTAAACGGGGAACCGCGGATTCTGAATCTCCTTCAGATTCTGGAAGAGTTCTTAGGGCATCAGATCAATGTAGTACGAAGAAGAACAGAGTACGACCTCCAAAAGTGTGAAGACAGAGCGCATATTTTAGAGGGATTGTTAAAGGCGCTTGACCATATCGATGAAATCGTTGCTATGATTCGTGCTGCGAAAAATGTGGAAGAGGCGAAGCAGAATTTAATTACCCGTTTCGGCTTCACAGACGTGCAGGCGCAGGCAATCGTGGATATGCGTCTTCGTGCATTGACCGGTTTGGAAAGAGAAAGACTGGAGAATGAGTACAAGGATCTTCTTGCAAAGATTGCTTACTATAAAGAGATATTGGGAAATGAAAATAAATTGCTTTCTGTGATTCGGGAAGAGTTAGATGCCATCGCAGAGAAGTATGGGGATGACCGGAAGACACAATTTAGTTTTGATAAAGATTTTCAGGCGGAAGACTTTATCTCGGATGATGATGTGGTGATTACGTCTACCAGTCTCGGCTATATTAAGCGGATGTCACCGGAGCATTTCCATCAGCAGAATCGAGGCGGAAAAGGCATCAAGGGAATGCAAACTATAGAAAATGATTACATTGAAGACCTTTTTATGACGACCAATCATCATCATATTCTGTTCTTCACGAACCAGGGAAGGGTCTTCCGGATTAAGGGATATGAGATTCCGGAGGCAAGCAGAACTTCTCGGGGAACAGCCCTTGTGAACTTACTTTCTTTACAGGAAAATGAAAAAGTCACGGCAACCCTTTGTCTTAGAGATACGAACGAAGAAAAGTACCTCATCTTGACCACGAAGAAGGGAATCATCAAAAAGACGGAGCTCGTCCAATTTGCCAATGTTCGTAAAAACGGGATGATTGCCATCACCTTAAATGAAGGAGACCAGCTTATAGAGGCGAAGGTTCTTTCGGAAAAGGAGGATATTTTCCTGGTTACCAGAAAGGGTATGGCTATTCAGTTCAATGAGGAGGATATTCGTGCGACCGGACGTTCTTCCATGGGCGTAAGAGGCATTCGCTTAAATCAGGGGGATGAAGTAATCGGTATGCAGAAATCCTCACAGGGCGAACTCTTCCTTCTTGTTTCTGAAAAAGGATACGGTAAGCTCACGGATAAGAGCAGCTTCAAAGCACAGGCAAGAGGCGGAAAAGGAATCCGTTGCTACAAGATTACGGATAAGACAGGGGATCTCGTCGGTTTTAAACTTTGTGATAAAGATAGAGAAATTCTTCTGATTACAACAGAAGGAATCATGATTCGCTTTAATCTCGATAAGGTAAGTATTCTCGGTCGAAATACGTCGGGAGTTAAGCTTATGGATATTGATAAGGATAGCGATACCGTGATTGCTTCCGTTGCAAAAGTACGGGAGGAAAGTGCGGAAGAAGAAGAGGAAGCCGAGAAGCAGGACGAGGAAACAAGTGAAGAAAAATAAAATTTCGGCGGGAAATATCCTTGACAGTAAAATATGAATTTGCTAATCTAGTAGAGCACCTCACAAGGTGCTCTCTATCTTTGTAGAGAAGAATCGGTAGCATAAAGATACCGAGAGAATCCCTTTTGGCAGGGATAAAAGGAGTAATACTCAAGTGGCCGAAGAGGCGCCCCTGCTAAGGGTGTAGGTCGGGCAACCGGCGCGAGGGTTCAAATCCCTCTTACTCCGTTTCGGGAAACCGAAAATTATGCTTGACAAAGAAATACTCTTTGTTATAATAGCATGGCTGTCCAAAAACGACAGCGAAAAAGACTTTTCTTCAGCTTTTCGACGCTGAAAGAAAGGACAACCGAACCTTGACAATCAAAGATCGAATAATACACAGACCCTGAAGATTCTTGAAAAGAAGTTCTTCGAAAGAAGAACGA
>JABZIV010000023.1 GCA_015258095.1 Lachnospiraceae bacterium | reverse complement strand
GTACGGAGGGATCGACCTCTACACCGTTCAGTTCATACGAAATGGCAATATTCAACGGAAGAATGCCAAAGGGTTCTTTCGTTTCCCCTTCAATAAATAAGCTTTCCGGCGCACCGTTTGAAAAATGAAAGACGTGACGGTCGCCGCTCGTTTCCGCATCCACACCGTTACTTAAATTCTTGATTTTCGTATATGTCCCGTAGTCCGTAACGCTCTTGCTCCCTCTCGCCTCATACTGCCGTACAATCGAGCCTTCTCTCCATTCTCCAACGGGACTTAAAAGGGCATAATAGTTTTCATGATAGCGTGGCATATTTTCTGCCGAAAATGCGGTAAAGGGTAAGAGTAACCCTTCCGTCAGAGCGAGACAAAGGGCAAGAACACTTCTTTCCCTCTGCAAGCGACAGTTTCCTGCTGCCTTTTTTGCAATCTGTCCTTCCATCTTATTTTCCAGAATATTTTCTTTCTTCATCCACTGGTTCTTCTCCATCGAATCCCTCCTATTCCAATACTGAAATGCAATTCTGTATATTATACAGCCTTTTACAAAAATGATATGGACAAATGATAGGGATTGTGGTGTAAATCCAAAAAAGAGATGGACAAATGATAGAGATTGTGGTGTAAATCCAAAAAAAAGAAAAAAGAAGGGAAGATTGCAAGGTTTCCGCACAAGACTCCTTCACACGAAAACAGCACAAAAAAAGACCGGAAGCAATTCGCAACCGGTCTGTACCTATCCGTTTCTTTCAAACATAAAATCTATTGCCCTGTTCTTCTTCCTGCTGTCACTGCCTGAGCAGCTTCCATCTTCTGCTTTAAAAGGGCTTCTCTTTCCTTTGCCTTTGCTTGAAAGTCCTTAAATATATTCTCTTCTACAATTCCGAAATAGTACTCTTCAAACTGGTCGGAGCCTTCCTCATAGACCCGCAATACATAACAGTGATTTGTCGCGTCATACAGGCTTCCGTCTTCTTTGGACGCGCTGTACTCTTCGTCCGGAAGGAGGGTGAACTTCTCACCGGAGCCGACCGTCTTTCTTAATAAACGATTGCGAATCCCTCTATCCTCACTTTCTAAATAGCTGTTGCAATAACTGAATACTTCCGCCTTCTTCCCTTCCGGTAAATCAAAGGATACCGTCGGGTTCTCTGTTACGATATAGGCAACCCTTGCAGACTTTGTCACCGGATCGTTTACCTTGCCTTCGACGTAAGCACTATCGACCTGTATCATCTTCTTTCCTGCCGCGAAAGAAACCATGCTGCAAAAAGCACATAGAAACAGTAAGGATATCAAAAACTTTCGAAACATAACACTCCCTTTATCGTCTTGCGAGCGCGACACCCTCCCTCCAAGAAGGAAAGGATTGCTTTCTCACACGTTTTTTCTCTCTCACAAAAAATGGAGCTAAATCTCTTTAGCTCCAAAAATTATATCGGGTCTGTATTTTAATTGCAAGAAAACTGCGTGCTCCAAAGCGAATTGTAAAAAATCTGTAAGAACCCGCCGTTTTATAGTTCATTCATTTTAATCTTCACGAAATTCTTCTTTCCTCTTTGCAATAAAGGTTCGTTAGAAAGCTCTTCCGGGGAGAAAATCCGACTAATATCCGTCACCTTTTCTCCGGCAAAGCTGACACCGCCCTGCTGCACATTCCTTCTTGCCTCGCCCTTCGAGGGGGCAAGTCCGGAAAGAACAAGAAGGGTTAAGACATCGATGCCGTCCTTGCATTCCGCCTTGGAAAGGGAAAAAGAAGGTACATTTGCCGAAGCGCCTCCTCCCGCAAAAAGCGCTTTCGCCGCTTCTTCCGCCTTCTTCGCTTCTTCCGTCCCGTGGACAAGCTCCGTCAGATGGAAAGCCAGAATTTCTTTGGCTTTATTCAGCTCTGCGCCTTCCCAGCTGTCCATTTTCCGAATCTCTTCCATAGGGATAAAAGTAAGGAGGCGCAAGCATTTCCCGACTTCCTGATCGTCTACATTTCTCCAGTACTGGTAAAATTCATAGGGAGAAGTCTTCTCCGGATCCAGCCACACGGCTCCGCCCGCAGTCTTCCCCATCTTCTTGCCATCCTTATTGGTCAGAAGGGTAATCGTCATCACCTGCGCATCTTTTCCGAGCTTCTTCCGAATCAACTCGGTTCCGGCAAGCATATTGCTCCACTGATCGTCTCCGCCAAATTCCAGATTACACCCGTAGTCCTGATACAGACGGTAAAAATCGTAGCCCTGCATCAGCATATAAGAAAATTCCAGGAACGAAAGCCCGTTTGCCAGACGATTGACGTAGCAGCGGGCACGGAGCATCTCATTTACGGAAAAATAGGGGCCGACATCCCGTAAGAAGTCCATCAGATTTAGGTTTCGGAGCCAGTCTCCATTGTTCACCATGATGGCTTTTCCTTCAGAAAAGTCAATAAAACGGCTCATCTGCTTCTTAAAGCAGGCAATATTGTGGTCAATATCCGAAACGGAAAGCACCTTCCGAAGGTCTGTTCTCCCGGAAGGGTCTCCAATCATACCGGTTCCGCCACCCATGAGTGCAATCGGTCGGTTTCCCGACATCTGCAACCTTTTCATCAGACACAGCGCCATAAAGTGTCCAACATGAAGAGAATCCGCAGTAGGGTCAAAGCCGATATAAAAAACTGCCTTTCCGTGATTCACCAAATCACGCACTTGTTCCTCGTCCGTAACCTGGGCAATCAGGCCTCTTTCCTGTAAGTCTTCATAAATCCCCATTTTCATCCCCCTAATACTTCGTCTGTGCTTGATACTCGTAAATGGTAGAAATCAGACGAAGCGTATCTTCCCAGCCGATGCAGGCATCGGTAATCGACTTCCCGAGAATATGCTCTTCCACCTTCGCCGAACCTTCCAGCAGGTAGGATTCTACCATTAAGCCCTTTACAAAATGAGCAAGCTCTTCCGAATACTTTCTGTCATGCATTACCTCGTGGGCAATCCGAAGCTGCTCCTTGTATTTTTTTCCGGAATTACAATGATTGGTATCCACCACCACTGCCGGATGGGGAATATCTCTCTTCTCATAGAGAGAATGAAGGAGTTTTAAGTCCTCATAGTGATAATTCGGCACCATCTGTCCATGCTTATTTTGCGAGCCGCGCATAATGGCATGGGCATAGGGATTCCCGCTGGACTGGACTTCCCACTCCCGAAAGATAAAATCATGCTCGTGCTGTGCCGCATAAACGGAATTCAGCATCACGCCGAGATCCCCGGAAGTCGGGTTTTTCATGCCAACCGGCACATCAATCCCCGATGCGACAAGCCGGTGCTGCTGATTCTCCACAGAGCGGGCACCGACCGCCACATAACTCATCATATCGGAGAGATAGGAGAGATTATCCGGATACAACATCTCATCCGCTGTACTAAAGCCGGTTTCTTCCAGAACTCTCCTGTGCAGATTCCGAATCGCATAGATTCCCTCTGTAAGGTTCGCATTCTTCTCCGGATCCGGCTGATGCAGCATTCCTTTATAGCCTTCTCCAGTCGTCCTAGGCTTATTGGTATAGACTCTCGGAACAATAAAAATCTGATCCGCGACATCCTTTGCCAATTCTTTTAAGCGATGGCAATATTCCAGAACCGGATCCTCATGGTCTGCGGAGCAGGGGCCGATAACAAGAAGAAATTTCTTACTTTCTCCGCGAAAAATCGCTTTGATTTCCTCATCCCTCTCCGCCTTCCTTTGCTTTAGTGCCTCCGTAAGCGGATATGCCTCCCGCACTTCGTCCGTAGACGGCAATCTATGCAAATACCGAATCCCCATAACTGCTCCTCTCTTCTTTCTCACGAGTACCGGAACACACGATATCCCGTTAACCCGCTAAGTATAACGAAAGTTAAGAAATTAGGCAAGTTATGCCGCTTTCTTCCCATCCACCGTCGGCTCGATATAGACCTTTCCTGCAAGACGATCTTTCAGTCCCTGTATCTCATATTCCGTGAAATCATAGTCTCGGAGCATATTTTCCGCACCTTCCCGTAAAGCTTTCTTCGAAATATCCTTTGAACCTGAAATCGACTCCATCATGGAAACCACATCTTCTTCGATGAGTTTATACTGTTTTGTGCCTTTCTTAACATGGAAGAAATTCTGATAGCTCTCCATATAATCCGCTTTGATTTCCTTCGCATCCGCTCCGGCAAGAGACTCCAGAAAAACCGCCATAAAGCCGGTTCTGTCTTTTCCTTCCGTACAATGAATCAGGTACGGTCCGTCCTGTTCAAGAATAAAGCGTGCGCCATCGGTGATTCCTTTTCTGAATTCTACCGAACGATAGTTTAAGCCCAGATTCAGGAGTGCGACACTCTTCCGGTCCAGAAGACTCCTATAATACGGAGAGTGGAAATCGGCTCCGCTAAGATACTGCTCTATATTCTTCTCACTGTCGGCGAGATTGACCACGGTCCTGATTCCCGCCTTCTCAATCAGCTTGTCCGCAATCGCAGCCCGACCGATTTCATTGTTCACGGGACTCGCTGCACGATACAGGACCCCCTTTTTGATATTGCCCATCTTGATATTCCGAAAATTCGCAAAGACGGCATCACTCTTATAGTCCTTACGATCGTTACTTCTCGTGAGCTTCCGCACCGCATATTGCTCGCTATAACCGGCTTTTTTGTTCAGGAAAATGGTAACGTGCGTTCCTTTTTCCGCCTTCGCAACCTGATTCAATTTTCCATAGTTAATACAAAGAGCAATTTTATCCTTTCCGGGATAAGCGCGAACAAGCGGTTCTCCGGCATTGACCAGATAGCCGTCCACATAGGGCGCGGAGAAAGCATAGCCGTTGTCCATCAGAACGGAGACCTCATCCGCAAGGGCAAAGCCTGCTGCATTAAACTGTGCAATAGGAATATCGGTTTCCAGATGCCCGTATTTCTCTACCGTTTCCACCGTACCGGAGATATTCGGAGTCGCAAAATGCGGTTTTTCCGACAGCTTTTCGCGAAGCTTCGCCATTTCCCCGTCCGTCAGCCCATGGGCGCGCAGATAGTCTTCCGCAGCTTTTTTCAAGTCCGCTTTCTCGGGACGCACTCCGCCGGTAAGCTTCTCTAAAGACGAATACAGATTACTCTTGAAAATCCGCTGATACTTCTCGCTTCCTCGCTCCACATTGTAGAAATTCTCAAAACTCAGCATATAGTCTTTTTCCAGTTCCTGTGCATCCGCTCCCATAAAAGCGGAGAGAATCGCTGTTGCAAAACCGGCTCTATCCTTTCCTTCCGTACAATGAATGAGATAGGGTCCCTCATGCTGATTCAGAAAACGAATCCCCTCTACCAGCTTGTTTCCAAAGTCATCCCCGGAGAGGTCTACTCCCATATTGAGATATGCTACATTTCCCTTTTCCATCAGACTTTTATAATAGGGCGAGGCAAAGTCTTTCCGTTTCGCAAGCTGCTCCGCTTCTTCTCTACTGTCTGCCAGATTCAATACCGTTTTCACGCCAAACGCTTCTGTCAGTTTATCCGCGTAACTCGCTCTACCGAACTGGTTGTCAATCGGATTGGAACTCCGATACAACGTGCCAAGCGGAATCCCCTTCCCGACTACAGCACGAAAGTTCGCGAATACGGAATCGGAAGGATAGTCATTTCGATTGTCCGTCCTCGTGAGCCTTCTCATCATAAGTTCATCCTGATAGCCGCCTTTTTCCTTTAGGGAAAGGCTGATTTCGTCGCCGACATCTACCCCGTAGGTCTTCGCAAAATTACCCATATTGATGGCAACGAGCACTCTCTTCTTTGCCGTGTCATCCCGAAGAAGAAGCTTTCCCGTATCCACATCACTATAGGAAGTACATAGCGGAAGCGTGAGCTCCTTCCCCTTCACACGGAGCTTTAAAAGATCTCCTGCGATAAATCCCTGCTCCGAAAGTTTCTCTTCCGGAATATCCAAAACGACATTGCCAAACTTCTCGACTTCCGTAACCTTCGCGTGCAGTTCTTCTGCCGTGCTCTCCGTCGAAACGGAAACGGTCGCAAGAAGACTCTGCCGAGGTACAGGTATCCTGATTCCTGCCGAAGCCTGAAACTGCACAAAAACAAGGCTACAGAACAAAGCAATCCATAGCCCGGGTCTTCCCTTCTGCCTTCGCATATCTTTTCCTCCTTTTCATATAAGCTGCTGCAAACATACACGAGCAGCATTTTAGGTTCTGTCATTATAATACGGTCTGTTCTCCCCTGTCTTGCTTTTTCAAAAGAATTAAAAAATGTTGGAGAAAGACAGTCTTTTGTAAGAACTGCCTTTCTTTTTTCCTTTTATAATAGGGAAGAAAGAAGAAGAAAGTATATATCAATGATTTCGATGTGTCTTATCACTCATAAAGAGAATAAAAAGAAAAAGAAAGGGAAATGAGATGAAAAAGAAGGTTCTAACACTGAAACTCGCAGTTTCGGTATTGTCCGCTCTATCCATTTTCGCCTGCGCGAAGAAAGGGGAAAAAGAAAGTACTGCCGCGCATTCCACGGAAACAGCAAAAGAAAGCAGTATAGCAAGTTTTACCGACACGGAAAAAGAAAACAGTGAAGCGAATTCTATGGACACGGAAAAGAAAAGTAAGGTTCCGGATTCTAAAAAGTCCGAAAATGAGAAAGAGAATGCCGAACGTAAAGGTACGGAACCGCTCGTCGGTGCCTATAACACAACTCTTTCGAGCTTTGCCTTAAAGGATAATCCCGAGGCACAGGAGGCTTTTCAGGCGGCATTTCCAAAGGACTATAACGGTACCCGTTATGAACCGATTGCTTTACTGGGCAGCCAGGTCGTTTCCGGCATGAACTACGTTTACCTATGTAAGAGCAGTTGGACAGATTATCAGGAAAATATCTCCTTCGTGCTTTTACAGATTTATCAGGACCTTTCCGGAAAATCCGAGGTCAAGGGAAGCGCCTTGCTCTTCCCCACGGAAGAATCCAGAGAGGATGGGGAGGATTACCGTTACAATACCGGCTCCTATCAACTGAAAGACAATACGGAAATCGAAAACGAGGTCAGTCCGCTCTTAACCGCCGCCACCACGCAGTACACCCCTATAGCCTATATCGGAAAGCACACGCAGGAAGGAAAGCCGGAGGAAGATGTGCTCTTCTCCGTTAAAGACGCTAAAGGAAAAGAGGCAAAAAGAAGCTATGTCCTTCTTTATATCGGAAAAGAGGCAGACGGAAAGGCAAAAATCGTAAAGACGGAAGATGTGGCATTTCCGGAATTTTAAAAAAGGAATCTGCCAATATTTTCCAAGCTTATTTTATCGATTTGGAACTATTGCCCCAAGAATTTCTAACTCTATCTCTCTTACTTCTGTAAGCAGAATTATCTTCCTTATGCATTCCTCCACCCCACAAAAAGACCCGTGCCTCCCACCGGAAGTCCACAGGTCTTTACTAAGGTATGATATAATTCTATTCTTTATCAGTGCATACTTCTCTGCTATTATGCAGCACGCTTTCTCAGGAAAAGAAATCCCTCTTTCTCTACTCTCTAATCCCGTACTTCTCCAGAATATAGTCCATATCTTTATCTCCTCTTCCGGAAAGGTTGATGAGGATGGAGCCGCGGGCCATCTTCTTTGCAAGCTTTATGCCGTAAGCGACCGCATGGGAACTTTCAATTGCAGGGATGATGCCTTCCATTCTGGAAAGGGTGAAGAACGCATCGATGGTTTCTTCATCATTTACCACGTCATACTTGACTCTCCCGATATCATGCAAGAAGGCGTGTTCCGGTCCGGAAGACGGATAGTCGAGTCCGCTCGCGACGGAATAAACCGGTGCGGGATTTCCCTTCTCATCCTTCAACATGATGCTGTTGAAGCCGTGCATAACCCCCTCTTCCCCATAAGTCAGGCTCGCTGCATGGTCTCCCAGTTTCTTTCCTCTTCCGAGCGGTTCAACGCCGTAAATCGTCACCGGATCGTTCAGGAAACCGGAGAAAAGACCCATGGCATTGGAACCGCCTCCGACACAGGCAACGACCGCATCGGGGAGTTCTCCGGTCATTTCTATAAACTGCTCTCTTGCTTCCACGCCGACCACGCTCTGAAAATCCCGCACCATCATCGGGAAAGGATGCGGTCCAACGACCGAGCCGATGCAATAGATGGCATCCTTATACTCTTTCATGTAAGCGGCAAAGGCAGCGTCCACCGCTTCCTTCAGTGTCTGAAGACCATCCTTCACTTCCACAACCCTCGCACCGAGAATCTTCATTCTGGCAACATTCGGTGCCTGCTTCTTGATGTCCACGGCGCCCATATAGATGTCACATTCCAGTCCAAAGTAGGCTGCTGCGGTTGCCAGGGCTACACCGTGCTGTCCCGCACCGGTCTCTGCAATCACTTTCTTCTTTCCCATGTACTTCGCGAGTAAAACCTCTCCCATGCAGTGGTTTAATTTATGTGCGCCGGTGTGGTTCAGATCCTCCCGCTTCACATAGAGTTGCGCGCCTGTACCGATCTGATTCGAAAGTCTTTCCAGATGGGAAATCGGCGTCGGTCTGCCCTGAAACTCCTTCCGGATTCTTCTCAGTTCCGCGATGAACTTTCTGGACTTCGAAATCGTCTGATAGGCATGATTGATTTCCTCCATCGCTTTCTTCAACTCCTCCGGAATATACGCTCCGCCGTATTTTCCAAAATAGCCTCTCTCGTCCGGATAGTTCTTAAAATAGGTTTCGAAATCCACATTGTTCAGTTTCATGATTGTTCCTCCTTTGATTCTTTGAAAATGCTTTGTCATTGCTCCAAGTGATTTTCTTCATCAAAGGACTTTTACCCTTAAAACAAGCTGTCTCGGCTTTCGCCTGCGTCACTTGTTCAAAACGAGGTATCGCACGCTTTGCGCGCGATACTCGTTATAAATAAAAAGTCCCTGACAAAGAAACAGTTCTTTGTCAAGGACGAATAAACATCTCTATCCGCGGTACCACCTTGATTCATAGCAAGTAAACTATGCCGCTTAGCAGGGTACCAACATACCCCCGGGAACTCACGCATCCCTACACGTTGCAGAATACTCCGGAAAGTCCGTTTCCCTGCACCCTCGGCGGTCCATTTGATAATGTGTTTCTTACCTGATTCTCAGCATCGCAGGTTCTCTGTAAAGGCATCACTACCGTTATCTCCGCTTCAACGGTTTAACAATATGTAATTGTTGGAACGAATTCTACAGGCTCGTGTCAAACTTGTCAAGAAAAATTTTAGTCCACTGAATCCTTGATAACTTTTTTCAGGGTATCTGCGGAGGCAATCAGTTCTTTCTTCTCCTCGGGACTCAGATCAATCGGAACGACTCTCTCTACGCCCTGTCTTCCTACAATCGCAGGGATACTGAGAGAAACACCGGATATGCCGAACTCTCCATGCTGCATACTGGAAACCGGAAGAATGGACTTCTCATCACGAATGATGGCTTCACAGATACGACGAACGGACATCGCGATCCCATAATAGGTCGCTTTCTTCTTCTTGATGATTTCATAGGCACTGTTCTTCACGTCTTCCGCAATTCTTTGCATAGAAGCATCGTGCTCAATATGACCTCTCAGTTCACAAAAATCATTCAGAGGAATACCGGAAACATTTGCACTGCTCCATGCGGCAATCTCGCTGTCTCCGTGTTCCCCGATGATGAAGGCATGAACAGAACGGTTATCAATCGATAAATGCTCTCCAAGTAGGTACTTCAGACGTGCGGTATCCAGAACTGTTCCGGAACCGAATACCCTGTTCTCCGGAAAACCGCTGAGTTTTATTGCCGCATAAGTCAAAATATCCACCGGATTGGCTACAATAAGCAGAATTCCCTCGTACTTTCTCTTGGCAATCTCCGGGATGATGCCTTTAAAGATACCGACATTCTTCTTCACAAGGTCAAGTCTGGTTTCCCCGGGTTTCTGGCCGGCTCCGGCAGTAATGACAATGATAGAGCAATCCATCATATCATCATATCCGCCCGCATAAATCTTCATCGGCTTGGCAAAAGGAAGACCGTGGCTGATATCCAGCGCTTCCCCCTCCGCTCTCTCCGTATCCACATCATTTAAAACCATTTCCGAAAACAAACCGCTCTGCATCAGAGCAAAAGCGGAGCTGGAACCCACAAAACCGCAACCGATGATGCCGACTTTTCTATCCTGTACTTCCATTTTCTCCTCCTATCTCTATCCTCCTGTACCGATTGTATACAGTAAACACAGAGGTTAGTATACGCTACGTTAAGATAAAAATCCAGTTATATTTTTATCAAACTCTTCCAGGAGCTTTTTCTTTTTTTCCATGTATGCAGAGAAATGTTCCATATAGGAGCGAAAATCCTTACCATTGTCCACTCTCTCCAGCCTTCCGTTTCCAAAGATGATTTTCGTAGAGCTTCCCGCGCCAATTCCCCAAACACTGTGTTTTTCTTCCATCATGAAAATGTTATAGAGGCATTCTTTCCCTTTTCGGCTGAAACCGATATTTTCCAGATTGCCCGCCATATTCTTCTGCCTGTACAGATAATAGGGAAATAGGGAAAGTTCCTCCGCCGTGTCCATCGCGGAAAGCATCATCCACTCCATCTCTGTCCTCTCTTTCCGCTTCGGAAGGGAAGGAAGATAGGGTAAATGAAACGCTTTATTCAGCGGAAATTCCTGCGAAGACGTTCCGGCACGATAGGCGCTCCGGTAGGCATTCTCTTCCGTATGGAGTCTAGCAGCACGTTTTACCGCAAGAGAATGTACGGTCAAACTGTCCGGTGCAAGTTCTTGAATCCGACATAAACTGTTCTCCACATCGGAAAGTCGCTCTCCCGGCAGTCCCAGAATGAGATCCATATTGATATTCTGAAACCCCAGTTCTCTTGCCTCATAAAAGCGGCTAATCACTTCTTCCACGCTATGTTTTCGTCCGATCAAATCCAGCGTCTCCTGTCGGAAGGTCTGCGGATTAATCGAGATACGATCCACCCGGTACTTCTTCAAAAGAGACAATTTCTCTTTGTTCAGAGAATCGGGGCGTCCCGCTTCTACCGTGTATTCGAGAAGCTTACTATACGGAGAACGGATGACTTTCCGTTCCACTACTTGTAGAAGCGCTTCCAGATCTCTCTCCGAAAGTGCGGTAGGCGTTCCTCCGCCGATATAGATGCTTTCTACCCTTTTTCCCCGCTTCTCTCCCATCTCAAAAAGGGCAAAATCCAATTCTTCGGACATTCTCTCCAAATAGGCAGGAACAGCTTCCTTGAAAGAGCCTAGGGGAGAAGAAAGAAAAGAGCAATACGCGCACTTACTCGGGCAAAACGGGATATGGATATAGATACTGAATCCTTCCTGAACGGAAATCCCCGCTCTTCTCTCCGCCTCTTTCAGAATCTCCCTTTCCCTTTTGGCAAGATAATAAAGCAGTTCCGCCTTTTCTCCATCCAGGCAGTACTCTTCTTTTAAGGCACGGTAGAAAAAACTCTGCTCCTCTCCGGAGAGAGCCTCCGTCGCTTTCTCCCCCTCCCGCAGAAGCTTTCCGGCAAGACTAACGGGACGAATCCCCGTCAAATCCCCCCAGGGAAGACTCCTTCCGGACTTTTCTTTCACTGTCTGATAAAGGCGGGCTTTGACAATCGATTTGTCTTTCGCACGTTCTCCCGTGAGAGGAAGAGACAGCCCTCTTAAATCCAGAGTCAAACGGAAAAGAGAAGGGTCGGAAATCCCCTCCTCTGTCAGTACTTGATTCTCTTTCTCCTGATTCTTCCGTTTCAGGCTTTTCTTATTGACCGGAACCGCCTCTCCTCTTGCTTTCGCACGTTTCAGCGCATTCTTCTCTTCCTGCGTGGTCTCCATGAGGCGTACCCCGTCCGGTGTATGCAACTGAAAGTCCTCTCCCGGATAGAACGCTTTCAAAAGTTCCCGAATATCACTTTCAAACGGAACAAGATCCTCTTCTAAGAAAATTTGAATCACGATTTTCCCCTTCTGTCCAATACTGTGTAAACAATAAAATGCGCTTTAGAACATCGATTTCCGCACATTGCTCTCGAGAAGCTTATTGTAGCCGATCCATCCTGCATTTTCCTTCGCCTTTCCGGACTTTTCCCCCTGCTCAATAAACTCCCGCATCGTCTCCAGTTTCGCATCCGTATTGTCTGCAAAGGCAAGTGCAAGCGCTTCCATGGTAGCCGGTTTCTTCGGAGAACCGAATTCCAACTCTCCGTGATGGGAGAGAATACAGTGTAAAAACTCCGTCCGGAGCACTTCCGGAAAATCGGGAATCTCCGCAATCTTTTCGGAAAGCATCGTATAGCCAATCATAATATGCCCCAGTAGCTGCCCTTCATCCGAATAATCATTCTTCGGAAAATCGCTTAATTCTTTCATCTTCCCTATATCATGACAAAGCGCTGCGGAAACCAGGATATCCTTGTTCAGATCCGGATAATGCGCCGCATAAAAGGCGCAAAGCTGTGCCACAGACAAGGTGTGCTCCAGAAGTCCTCCCACATAGCTGTGATGCACCGTTTTCGCAGCAGAATGAATGGAAAAATCCTGCATAAACTTCTTATCCTGCACAAATATATTTTCCAATAACTTCTTGAGATAGGGATTCTCCAGCTTGGCAATCATCTCCAGGAACTCTCGCTTCATCTCTTCCCGGTTACGCTTCGACACCGGCAGAAAATCTTCCGGAAAAAAACTCCCCTCTCTTGCCACGGAGAGTCTCTGAATACTCAATTGATTTACACCGTTATAGAGACTGACATTTCCTTCTACATAGACATAATCCAAAACGGAAAACTCGGAAATCCCCGGAGAATACGGATCCCAAATCTTTGCATCGATGGTTCCTGTCCTATCCTGTAAGGTTACATTCAGATACTCTTTCCCGTTCTTTGTCAGCGCCGTATTCTTTGTCTTTGCCAGATACACATTGTTCACCCTCGTACCGTCTCGAAAATTTTCGATAAAACGGTTCAGACTCGGGTTGTTCTCACTCATAAAATTCCTTCCTACCTCGTCTCCAAAGGACAAGAAAACTCCAAATCCACGTATGCATTTCCATTATTCCGGAGAACGGTTAAGCGTACCGTATCTCCCGGGTTCTTCTTCAATATATCGTCTTCAAAATCTTTCACCGAGGGCAGCTCTTTTCCATCCACTTTTTTCAGAATGTCTCCTGCCTGTACTCCGGCGGAGAAAGCCGGACTTCCCTCTTCCACCTCCGAAATATAAATTCCTTCCGGAACGCCTAATTTTACCATACTTTTCGTCGCATTTTGTACTCTAAGTCCAAGATAGGCCAAAGATTTTCCGTTACTGAGTGCTTCCAGACTGTCCAAATAATCGGATATCCCGTAAAGATGCGGAAAGGATGCCTCTTCTCCGGCTGAGAAACCGACCCATGCTCCGTAGGTATCCAGGTAGAACACCTGCCCTTCCCCGCTTTTCTCCCCCTGCACCGCAATCTCTTCCATAAATCGGTCCACTTCCGGCGTTTCATAAGAGAGATAGGAAACATAGCTGATGAGGGTAGAGTAGAGTTGTCCGGAGGGGGAGCCGATTCCTACCAGGGTCTCTCCTCTTTGCAGAAGTCTGGAATTTCCTCTCTTCATCACCGCGACCTTCTCGAGCTCTTTGTCTGAAAAAGCGCTAAGGGGAACCGAAAGAACGGAAAGATTATCTCTCCTGCTCATGGAAACTAAACTCGCTTCCACTTCTTTCTCCCTATAGAAACGCACGCGAAATTTTCCCTCTTTTTCCACAATTCCGGGATACACAATCAGAAAAGCATCCGAAGTCTTCTCAAATACAAGTCCGTTTTTTCGTGTTTTTCCTTCCGTAAGCAAATGCTCGCCGCCGGTCACCACTTCAACATCCACTAAGGACTTCTCTCCCTCCTGGATGACTGCCTTTAAATTCCCCATCATACTTTCATAGGCGCTCACCGGAAAGTCAAACTTCTGAATCTCCGACTGGACAACATCCTCAATGGCTTCCGATTCTTCTGTACTCGGCTCCGCCGCCGTACTTTCCTCCTCTAACGCTACGGTCTCTTTCTGCTCTTTTTTTATCGGAAGACGAGGCAGAAGTAAAAACAGCACGAGGCATACCCCAAAGCCAAAAAGGATACCGGAAAAAAAGAAGGAAAAGGCTTTCTTTCCTCTTTTCTTCCAATCCGGTCTTTGTCCCACAATTTTTTCTTTAATAAAGTCTTTGTCTTCCAAGAATTATGCCTCCTCTTTTAAAGACATCGGTAAGGAAAAGCTGAATTCCGTCCCTACCCCCTCTGTAGACACACAATCGATATGTTCCTGATGGGCAGTCAAAATGCCCTTCACGATGGAAAGTCCGAGTCCGGTTCCTCCTTTATCCTTTCCTCTGGAAAGATCTGTTTTATAGAAACGCTCCCAAATCTTCTGTACATCTTTCTTCGGTATACCGATGCCCTGGTCTTTCACTGCAATAAAGACCTTTGCCCCTCTTTCCTCTGTCCGTACAAAGATTTCCGTTCCTTCTCCGGAAAACTTAACCGCATTATCGATGAGATTATAAAGAACCTGCTGGATCTTCGGATAATCCGCAAAGACCATTTCTTTCTTTTCCGCAAAAATAAGAGAAAACTGCAAACTCTTCTTCGCACACTGCATCTCAAAACTATTGCAGACCCCGCGAATCATCCGGTTGATATCAAAATTGCTCCGCATCAGGCTACAGTCCGTATCCAAACGGTTCAAGCTCAGCATGGACTGCGTGAGTTTACTTAAACGTTCCGTTTCCGAAATCACTCTCTCCAGATACTTTTCTTCCCTATCTCTCGGTATCGTCCCGTCGAGCATCGCTTCCAGATACCCTTTAATGGAGGTCAGCGGAGAACGAAAATCATGGGAAATGTTGGCAATAAACTGCCGCTGATAATCATCTCCCTTGGCAATTTCTTCCGCCATGTAATTCAATGTCTCTGCAAGGTAACGCATCTCATCCCTGCCCGCCACCACGATTCGATAATCATATTCTCCGGACGCATAGTGCACCGCTCCGCTTGTGATTTTCTTCAGAGGGCGATAAACAAAGATATAAAAAACCCAAAAAATCGAGAAGGAAAAGAGGAAGACAAAGAGCAGTCCCATAAGAAAGATTTGCATCGTTTCCGCCTTCTTCTCTTCGATTTCCGAAAGCGGAAGGAGGAGATAAAAATACGCTACGGTCCGAAAAGAACGCTGTACAGGCGCTCTCGCAAGCAGTCTTTTCTCTTTAAAAAGGCCCTGAAAATCTTCCGTATAATAGGTTTTTTTGGCATACTCCGTGGCATTGAATGAGGGAATGCTCTTTGCGCGCAGGCTTTCCGCTCCCTGATAGGCAAGGATTTCCCCTCCGGGGCTGAGCAGCATCCACTCCACGCCCCGATAATGGATGTTCCCTTCCATTTCCTTCAGGATGCCCTCTATCGAGAGTGCACCATTTTCCTCCTTCGAATAAAAGGTGGAGAGTCTCGTCACTTCACGGTAAAGAGCCCTTCCTTCCGCATGATAAATCGAAGAATAAAGCCGGTTTCCTCCATAAAAGAAGACGAAGAGAAAGGATAAGAGGAAGAATAAGGAATACCCGAGCAAAAATTTGATAAACAATTGCTTCTTCACGCTTCTACCCTACCCTGAACTTATAGCCGATTCCCCAAACCGTGGAAATCTCCCAATCCTCCCCGCCCGGCAACTTCTCCCTAAGGCGCTTGATATGGACGTCCACCGTACGGGAATCCCCTGCAAACTCATACCCCCAGATATGATCCAGAAGCTGTTCTCTGGTAAAAACCTGATTGGGAAAGCTTGCCAGAAAATAAAGAAGTTCCAACTCTTTCGGCGGCATCTCCACGGTTTTCCCCTTGTAATGCACTGCATAGTTACTTAAATTCACCGTCAAATCCGGGTAAGTAATCCGCTTTCCCTTCTGCTCGGTTTCCTCCGTTCCGCCTTCTTTTCCGTTCGTTGTCAGGTTCCTTCTTTGTTCCGGTTGAAAGCGACGTAAAACGGCCTTTACTCTGGCCACCAATTCCTTCGTATCGAAGGGCTTTAAGATATAGTCATCCGCCCCAAGTTCCAGACCGAGTACCTTATCAAAAGTCTCTCCTTTCGCAGAAAGCATGATAATCGGTACATCGGAAGTCGCCCGAATCCTCCTGCACACTTCATACCCGTCTATTCCGGGAAGCATCAGGTCCAGAAGGACGAGATCCGTTCCCTCTTTCTCGAAAACGCGCAAGGCTTCTTCCCCATCTTCCGCAATCCTTGTTGAAAAGCATTCCTTCTCGAGGTAAAGCGAAATCAGTTCCGCAATGGAACGGTCATCATCTACAATCAAAATTCTTTGTTTTTCCGCCACAGTACCTCCTTTCTGAAATTTTCGATTCTATTTCTTAAAATAAACAATCGTCACGCCGTCCGATCCTTCTCCGTACTCTCCCAGACGAAACGATTCAATATGTTTATTCTTCTTCGCACAGTCGTGCACCATTTTTCGAAGGGCTCCCGTTCCTCTGCCATGCACGATACGGACTTCCGGAAGATGGGCAAGGAACGCATCATCCAGGTACTTATTCAGTTCCGGAAGGGCATCCGCCGTCATCTTGCCGATCAGGTTGATTTCCGGAGAAATCCCCATAGCCTTCGCTTTTCCGATGCCGGCCGTTCTTCCCTGATTCCGAATCGGCTTCTCCTTATGTTGAATAAACTCGACTTCTTTCGCGGAAACCTTGGTACGAAGAATTCCCGCACTCACGGTAAAGAGTCCACTCTTATCCGGTAACTCCGTAACCGTAGCAACAACCCCATGCATATTGAGAAGGCGCACCTTGTCCCCAAGAGCAAGATTCTTTAAGGAAATCGTCTGCGAGGGACCTTTCACCGTCTGTGCTCCCAAAGCCGACTGATTCTCTTCCAGTTTCTTCTTCAGCTTCGTTCTCAGTTGTTCGGCTTCCAGCGCCGTACTATTGCCGCTTTCCTTCTTTCGAATCTCCTTTACGATACTGTCCGCAGTCTCCTTTGCCTCCGAAAGGATTCTTGCCGCTTCCTCCCGTGCACGCTCCAGAATTTTGTCTCTTCCCTTCTCAATGCCTTTGGTGGACTCTCTCGCCCGGTTTTTCAGCCTTTCCACTTCCGCCTTATACTGCTCTATCTCCAATCTTTCCCGCTCGGCAAGGCGCCTACTGTCCTCTAAATCCGCAATGACATCCTCAAAGTGCAGATCTTCTTCTCCTATCCGACTCTTGGCATCGGAAATAATTTTGTCACTAAGCCCCAGTTTCTTCGCAATGGCAAAGGCATTGGACTTTCCCGGAACACCAATCAGCAAGCGATAGGTCGGGCGGAGACTCTCTACATCGAACTCGCAGGCTGCATTTTCCACCCCTTCCTGCGACAAGGCATAGAGCTTAATCTCCGCATAGTGTGTCGTGGCAACGGTCGTCACTTCCCGTTCATAAAGGTCATGCAAAATACCGAGAGCAAGGGCAGCTCCCTCTGTCGGATCCGTTCCTGCACCGAGCTCATCAAAAAGGCAGAGACAATCTTGATCTGCCGCATTCAAGATTCGCACCGTATTGGTCATGTGGGAAGAGAACGTCGAAAGACTCTGTTCGATGCTCTGCTCATCTCCGATATCCGCATAAATCTCCCGAAAAGCGGAAATGGAGGACCCCTGAAATGCCGGAATCAGGAGTCCCGCCTGCCCCATCAACTGTAGTAGGCCCAGGGTCTTCAGACAAACTGTTTTTCCTCCCGTATTGGGTCCGGTAATCACGAGCAGACGAAACGCTTCTCCGATATGGAGAGAAATCGGAACAACCTTCTCCCGAGGGATTAAAGGATGTCTCGCATCGATTAAATTCACCCTGTGTTCTTTCTCCAGCTTCGGGCGGATGCCGTCCATCTTTTTCCCGAGCTTTGCCTTCGCAAAAACAAAGTCCAGATGACTGAGGAGCTCAACATCCTCTCTGAGTCCCGGAAGCTCTTCCGAGAGCAGAAGACTCAGTGCGAGAAGAATCTTCTCCACCTCCGCTTTCTCCAGGGAAAAGAGCGCACTAAGGTCATTTTCCATCTGTACAATCCGTAAAGGCTCCATAAAAAGCGTCACGCCAGTACTGCTCTCATCATGTACGATTCCGTGAAAAGCATTCTTATACTCCGCTTTCACCGGGAAAACGTGTCTTCCGTTCCGCACGGTGATCACGGCTTCCTGCAACATGCTTCGCTTTTCATTTAAGATGTGATTGAGCTCCTCCGAAATCCTGCTTTCCAGTGATTTTTCCTTTCTCCGGATTTCAGAAAGTTCTTTACTTGCTTCATCAAAGAGGCGCTCTTCCGACTCAATATCCCGTTCCAGTTCCCGCCGTATCTCCTCTAAGGGCTGAAGTCCTGAAAAATAAGGGGTCAAACTGTCCTCTATCTCTCCTCCCTGTTCTTTAATCCGTTTTGTCAACTCCAGTACCTGTAAAACGGAATAAAGCTCCGGAAGAGAAAGCGCCGCCCCCATCTCGAGTCTCGGGAAAAAGAAACGGATATCCACAAGACTCCGAAAGGCAAGTTCTCCTTTCAGACGAATTCTACTCTCCGCATCCTCCGTTTCCAGAAGCGCCTTCTCCACTTCCTCCCGACGGGAAGAAGGAAGAAGAGACTCTGCCTTCTCCTTTCCGAGAGCAGAGCCGGCTTCTTCCTTCAAAAGAGCAATAATCTTCGTGTATTCAATTGTTTTCAGAACCTTTTGATTCATTCTTTATTCTTTCTCCAACATGAGCCTTGCACAGCCATAAATTCCCGCATCATTTCCAAGCGTGGCAAGCATAAGTACGGCTTTCTTGTCCAGAATCGGGGTGTATTCCTCATAATGCTTTCGAATCATATCCAGAAGAAAATCCCCCGCACGGGAAACCCCGCCGCCAATCACGAAAACTTCAGGATCCGCCACCATGGAAACCTGTGCCAGTACGATACCCAGCGAGCGCATACTCATATCCAAACTGAGGTAGGCAATCTGATCTCCCGCCTTTGCCGCCTCACAAACAATCTTCGCGGTCAATGCCTTCCCATAGATACGAAGAGAAGACGGGTCCTTGAACATCCGAAGAAAACGCTCCGCTTCTTTCACAATTCCCGTAGCGGAAGCGACCTGTTCAAGACAGCCCATCCCGCCGCAGGCGCACTTCTCTCCTTCCACATCCCGTACATGAATATGTCCGATTTCCGCTCCGGCACCGTGTGCGCCGGTAACAATCTTTCCGTTTAAAATGAGACCGCCGCCGACACCGGTTCCCAGGGTAACCATCAGCATATTCTGATAGCCTTTTCCTCCTCCCTGCCACATCTCTCCCAAAGCGGCGACATTGGCATCATTTCCAACAGCACAGGGGATCCTTCCTCCCATAAGTTCTCGCATCTCTCTTGCCGGATAAACATCCTTCCAACCGAGATTCACGGCAACACGAACGTGCCCATCCGGCTCCACCGGTCCGGGAACGCCGATGCCGATGCCGGTGATATCCTCATACGCAATCGTTTTTTCTTCCAGATGCTTCTTCAGCTCTTCTGCAACATCCGGCAGGATATACTTTCCGTTCTCCGCCTTTCTGGTCATCACTTCCCACTTGTCCAGAAGTACGCCGTTATAGGTAAAAATGCCGCACTTAACGGTCGTTCCCCCTACATCAATTCCTACACAATACTGATTCATCTTCCACTCCCTCTACTGTACTCTGACTCGCTCGACTTTATTCGGAAAACACAAGAGTAGGTCCGTTCCTCCTACATTGATTTCTGAAGCGGCCCGAATATACTGTAAACCTTCTTCCGTTTCCCCATTATAGCGTAGGCGCCCGCCGAAATCATATACTTTATAATTTTTCTCCTGATAGAGGAAAATTTTATCGGCACTGACTTCCATCTTCGTGCCCGTAAAAGAAACTGCCTTATCGAAGACTTTCTCTCCGCTCTTCCGGAAAAGATACAAACGATAATTTCCTTTCTCTTTATCCTCGGTATTGTCCGCGAGCACGGCAAGATTCTCCGCATTGTAACTGATCATCCGAATCATTCCCGGAATCTCTTCATTTTTCTTCTCTTCCGGACTTGTCTTTACCCGCGTAGAGAAGAAGCTAAAGCCCCCATTATAGGCGGCGAAACTCTCCTCGTTATTGAAAAAGTGGACTCTTCCCACCATCTTCCCCGCAAAATGCTCTCTAAAACCGCCTACAACACGGTTCGCTCCGACATTCTTCCCTAAAGAGGAGAAATTATAGAACACGACACGACTTTTCAAAGCGGACTTATCCAGATAGGAAAATGCCACAAGAAGCTCTTCTCCGTCTTTCGACACGGAAAAATCAATCGGATAGCCGTCTCCGCTCATGACGGACTTAATGGCAATATCCAGGTTCTTTCCCTCCTTGGAGAAAACCGTGATAAAGCTCCCGTCTTCTTCCTTCAAGAGCGCATAGACCACACCCTTCGCCGAGATGGAGAGCTTTTCAATCGGCAGCGGTGCCTCCCCCTGCCCGACCGGTCCTTCTTTAGAAAGAATAAAGAGTTTGGAACCGTTTTCCTCTCCAATAACCATAAAGTCTCCATTGACGGAAACCACCGGCTCTCCCATCTCAAAAGCCTGGTTCCACAAGGGTTTCCCTGTTTTCCCGATATAGGACGCGCCATCCTTAGATACTTTCACCACGCCCTCCGAAAAGGGATAGAAGGATGCCGTACTGCTTTCTTTATCTGAAAAACTCGTACTCCATATAACGGATAAGCTCGTAAACTTTCGAATGCTAAACAGATAAAAAAGAAGAGCGGCTAAAAAAAAGACCAGAAATAAAAGCGGAAGGAAAACAGCCTTTTTCTTTAAAAGGCTGCTCTTCACATTTTCCTCTTCGCTCTCTCCCTCGTCCTCTACGCTTTTCTTCCCGGTGTTGCCAAATATAACATTTTCTCTCAATCTTCTCTTCCGGGACTCTCTCTCTTCTTCAGCCAATCTATAACCTCCTTACAGTAGGAACTTCCTCTTTCTGTAAGCTTAGCGATACAAGTTCTCCGGGTAAAGACCTTTACCGATGCATTCTCTAAGTGCCTCCTCTGCCAGCGTTCTGTCTTCCTGATACGTCACGCCGAACCAATTGTCATGATCCGGGAGCACCTTCACTCTTCCCTTTCCTTCTACCATCAGGTTGTTGATTTCTCTAGGCAGAAGATACTCTGACTTCAGTTCCTTTCCGTAGTGTGAAAGCCACTCCGGAAACTTCTCTGCAACGACATCCAAAAAGGCTTCCGGAAGACCGAACATATTCATGGACGCGATAGCATCTTCATCGAGAGTCACCGTCTCCTTCCTCTGGTTCAAACCGGAAAGAACGCCATCTTCCCCTCTTTTTATATCATAAATCTCTTCAATCGATTCCAGATAATCCTCCCCGGACACTTGGCAGATTCCCCGGTTCACCGATCCGTTCTTGGAAAGGGTATTCTTCAAATGGTACCCCGCCATACACATTTCAAGTTCTTTTCCTGTTCCCTTCTGTTCCACCAGAAAACCGTGTATCAGACGATACCCTTCCTTACCGTAGAAGTCATCGGCATTGATTACGGCAAAGGGACAATCCACCTCTTTTCTGGCCTGCATCAGAGCATGGGCAGTTCCCCACGGCTTGGTTCTCCCTTCCGGAAGGGAGAATCCGCGAGGAAGCGCATCCAGTTCCTGGAACACATAGTGTACATCCGCAATCTTCTCGATTCGTTCTCCGATAATTTCCCGAAAATCCTTCTCAATCTCTTTCCGAATGACAAAAATCAGCTTGTCAAATCCCGCATCCAAAGCATCGTGCACAGAGTAATCCATAATAATCTCTCCGGACGGCCCTATCTTTGCCAACTGCTTAATTCCCGCACCGTAGCGAGAACCAATTCCTGCTGCCATCACAATCAAAGCCGTTTTCTTCATCTCTCCACACTCTCCTTTGCTTTACTCTTCCGTAAGGGAAGTTCTAATAGGCCTGCAAAAAACAAATCCTCTTCCTCACAGACCTCCCGTTTCTCTTTAGCTGAAAATCCGCCATGCCGTTATGAAATTTTTGGACCACCATCCGGAAAAACTTCTGTGAACCACTCTACCGTTCGAAGAGGACGCATCAATGACAGAACCTCCTCCGGCATAAATGCCGACATGTCCGCTTACTACAACGATGTCTCCCGCCTGTAACTCGGAAGCGCCGACTTTCTTAAAACGTCCCGGGTTTCTCCATCCGGAGGAAGTCATATAAGAAGTTCCGACTCCCGCCTGGTTTAAACACCAGTATACAAAACCGGAGCAGTCAAAGGAGCCGGGGCCCTTGGAACCCCAGACATAAGGGGAACCAATCTTCGAAGAAGCAATGGAAATCAGTGCGGAAGCGGAACCGGAAACGGTAGCTCCTCCCGATCCGGAAGAGATACCTGTCTGCCCTGCACCACCGGCAGCCGCTCCGCCGCCTCGAGCGGCATTTCCCGCAGATTTTCCTTTCTTCGGTTTCGCTGCGGCCGCTTTCGGTTTTGATTTTGCATTCCCGCTCTGCAAGAGCTGCATCGTCATTGCCCCAGCCATACCGTCTGCAGATAAGCCATTGGTTCTTTGAAAAGAAAGCACGGCATCTTTCGTCATTTCTCCAAAATAACCTGAAGCTTTATCAGCAGAGAGATAGCCATACTTTGCCAGAAGCTTCTGCATATTCTGCACATCGTTACTCTGCTCTCCAAGACGCATACCGAAAGGCTTTGCCGCATCCGAATCCAGAATGTTTCTCGTATCCGGTCCAAGGAAGCCGTCAACCACCTGGTCATTTCTGGACTGGAAAGCACGAATGGCATTCTGCGTCGTCAGTCCGAAATTCCCGTCCGCTTCTCCGGAAAGATAGCCGAGCGCAATCAAACGACTCTGATACTTCTTTACGATATCACTCTGTTCACCGAGCGCGATAATGTTCGCCTTCACATCATCGGAATACAGCAAATCATAAGTAGAAGCTCCGACAGTACCGTCGATGGTAAGATGGTTCACCTCCTGTAGCTTCTTCACCGCGGTTTCTGTCGTGGCATCAAAGTTTCCGTTAATCTGTCCGCTCTCGGTAAGATAACCGAGGTTATAGAGACGATACTGAATCTTCGTGATGTCGTCTCCCTGAAAACCGAGTTTCGCCGCATAATGCGGTGCATTTTCCGCCATCAGGGCATCCCAGGTATCGACGCCCGTGATACCGTCCATCTTTCGTCCGGTCTGCCTCTGGAAATACTGCACTGCCTTGGACGTTGCATCCCCATAGTAAGTTGTCGGCTCATCGTCCTCCATGTAGCCAAGCTGCATGAGCCTTTGCTGTAAGTCCTTCACGACCGAGTTGATGACCCCCACCGTAAGATTTACCGGTGCAAGGTCTTCCGCCTGGCCATCGATGGTAACCCCCTCAATAGAAGGTAAGACATTGGCATTGATGCCGAGTGCCGCTACGGCAACGGAGTCTCCTTCCGCTTCTTCCGTGGTTACCACAATATCCGAAGCGGAAGCTTTCGCTTCGCTTTTCTCCGTCCCCATCTTCTTTTCACAAGCGGAGAGTCCTACAATAGTGGACGCAAGAAGGAGAGAAATCCCTCCCCTCAGTAATTTCTTTCTACGCATTTTCACCCTTATATCATTCTTTTACAACGAGAAAAAGGAAAATACGGGAAACCCGTTTCCTCTATATCCTTCTTCTCTTTTTTCTAGTTAAAATAGCGCATATATGATACCATAAGAGCGTTTCCGTTCCTATAAAGAAAATCTTAAAATTGCAAGTAAAGGAGCATTATGCGCTTAAGACACATCAGCGGCTCGGAAGATTTCGTCTCTTCCTCCCGTTTCGTAATCCAAAATAAAGAAGACTATAAAGGGCTTTTTTCGGAAAAACTCTTCGGAAACGAGCATCCGCTTTCCCTGGAAATCGGGATGGGGAAAGGAAAATTCATTTACGAAATAGCAAAGCGGGATCCCGCGCGGAACTTCATCGGCATCGAACGCTATGACAGCGTACTCTTGAAAGCGATTAAACGACGGGAAAAAGAAGAGGAAGGCGGAACAATTTTAAAAAACCTCTACTACATGAGCATGGACGCGAGACTCCTTACGGAGATTTTTTCTTCCGAAGAAATTGACACGATTTATCTGAACTTCTCCGACCCCTGGCCCAAGAAAAGACAGGCGAACCGCAGACTCACCAGTCCGGTATTTTTAAAGCTCTACGAGCAAGTTCTTTCCAAGGATGGCCATATCGAATTCAAGACGGATAATCGGGATTTATTCGATTACTCTTTGGAGAGTTTTCAGGAAAATGGCTGGGATATCCTCGCAAAAAGTTTTGACCTCCATCATGACGGGAGACTTTCCGATGGAAATATTATGACGGAATATGAAGAAAAGTTCTCCGCAAAAGGAAACCCGATTTGCAAGTGTGTTGCGAAGAAAAAGAAGGTATAGGGAAAGAGATAGAGATAGAGATAGAGATAGAGATAGAGATAGAGATTGAGATTGAGATTGAGATTGAGAGGGGAAACGGATGAAACGAAGTGTAGAACAAAAGAATGACCGTGCACAACAGATGAAAAACGGGATTTCTTTTCACAGCATTTATTATCGCTACTTCACCTTTATCTTTTCCCTTCTCATTATGATTTTTTACGTCATCGGAAAAGGAAAAGGTCTTGCCGTTCTGCATGTAACTCTTCCCACTGCCAAACTACAGTTAAGCCCGCTAAAGTTCGCGCTCTATGGAAACGGCATTCTGCTCCTCGTCTCTATCCCCTTTTATTTTTATAAAAAACTGTTGATAGGAAAAGAGGGAATTTATCTTCCCGGCATAAAACTGTTCGTGCCCTGGGAAGAAATCAGCGCAGTAAGTCATGTCTGGATTTCTGAAGCGTCCCTTGCAAAAAAAGAAGGCGTCTTTTTTTATAACCGAAAAACCATCGTTTTCTACCGAAAGGAAAAGAAGCCGATTTGTATTTACAATATCTCTCTTCTTTCCCTCTATGCCGTGAAATACTTTAGACCAAGTATGCCCGGAAATCTTTTCTTTGCTAGCTTAGCCACCCTATGCAATATCACTTTAAATGCCCTCTTTCTTCTGGAAGGCTATCTCTTTTATTTCCGAGGTCTCTCACTCGGCGCTTTTATGATCTGGATACTGTGTTATTTCGCTAAAGCAACTCTTCTTCCTCTATGGATGCTGAAAAGTGAAAACCGCATCCACGGAAGCCGCCTTCGGCATGACAGCCTCCTGAACGGAAATCGATCTGATGCGATTCACGTCTAGGTTTAATTGTTTGATTGCATTCCATGGATAGGGAAACAAGGGGCAATCTGAGCCCGTCAGTACTTGCTGAAAGCAAGCACGGCGATGCTTGAAGCTTAGTACTGCTACGAGGCGAGGTTAGCGAAAGCGTGCCCTTGTTTCCCTATCCATGGAATGCACTCATAGAAAAATCCTAGAGTAAGCTTTCATCATACTGTGCTCTCACTCCTCCAATACACTTCGGTCTGACTCTCGCCGCCGTAAGATGCGCTTCTCCAAGGGTATTCTTACTGAGCCGTAAGGGAACCGCGACTTCCTTTAAGTGCATGCCGATAAAGGTATCTCCAATATCCATTCCCCCGTCCGTTCGAACCCGTTCCAGCGCGACCGGCTCGTGAAAACTTTCGTATGCTACCGTAGAGAAGGACCCTCCCGCCTTTTCCTTAGGAACCACATTGACGATAGCGTCCAGGAAACCGAGCTTTTCCGCAACAGCGCCCTCTATGATGATTGCCCGGTTTAGGTGCTCACAGCACTGTGTGCAAAGAGAAACCTCTTTCTCCTTTGCCGCTCTGTTGATTCCCTGAAACAGAGCCTTCGCAACGGAATAGCTGGATTCCGTACCGATTCGTTCTCCAATCACTTCGGAACTGGAACATCCCACTACGAAAAGCTGTCCCGCTTTCAGCTTCGCTTTCTCAATGAACTCTAAAGTAAGAACGTATGCATCCGTCTCTAATTTCCCTAAATCTATCTTCTCCGCTTTATCGCTTTCCACACGCATAACCGCTCCTTTCCTCTTTATCTTCTTTGCTCTTTTGCTCTTTTGCTCTTTTGCTCTTTTGCTCTTTTGCTTCTTTTCCTTCTTTTCTTTCTTTTTCTTATTTCTTTTTTTCTGACTGGAACACGGTGCTCCAAAGGACAAGATAAGTATAACACAATCCTTCTTTATTCCCGGATCCAAATTTTATGCTCTTTTCTATTATAGTAAGATGAAATAGGTCGATAGGAATTTCATATAAATCTATTATATGCCATTTGCGCATTCACTTTTCGGTTTCGCTATGGCAAATCTCACTCAATCGGCATCTTTGGAGAAGAAGATTGTCGAAGCAGAAGCTCATCAAGAGCGGCTGTGCAGGATCTATACAAGGAAGGAATAATTATGAAAACGAAGGACACGACACATTTACCAAAGAAAAAGGGGAATATGAGCCTGAGCCAGCGCCTCTCTCTTATGCTGGGTATTTTGGGATTTTTCATTATCCTCATCCTTAGCTACGCCATTGTCGATATGGGTAGCCAATCCACCAAGAAGAACCTCGACAAAAATATGGATGATATGCTCTCCCTCACCGGAGCAAAAACCAGTGACATCCTGGGAGAGATCACGACGCTTTCCGGAAATATGAAAGAAGCCATCAGCTTCGTCTGGGATCAAAATGATGCCATCGGAGGCGTTCCGGGAAATCCATGGACCATCGTATCGAAAGATGGAGATAACCTAATTCCCCAGACCATCAGCCCCATGTCCGGAACAACATTTCGCTCTCGTATCATTGACCGTGCCGTTCCGGCAAGTCGCTACAATCTTGAAGTCGTTATGATGGATACGATGTACGCCACCATTCAAAGTAACCCTCATGTTACCGGAATCGGTTACTTTTTCGAGCCGAACAAGGTAATTGACGGCGTAACGGATTTTGCTCCCTACATGACTTTTCAGAGTGTAAAAAGCAGAAACATCATCAATTATCCCTACAGCTACTACAAAGATAAAGACTATTATACAACGGCGAAAGAGACCCTGAAACCGACCATTACTTCCGCTTACACTCTGGACGAAGATCCTTCCAAAACGGTGATTACGATCTGTGATCCGATTGTCGATAAGAACGACTTCAAAGGGGTAATCACCATCGAGTTGGACCTCGCCGCCTTTGATGTATTAAAGCACGCAGACAGCCGTTTCCCGAGCCTCTTCACCTCAGTAATGGACGATAGCGGAAACTTTATGTTCGTTTCCAACGAGGCTCTTAAGGGAAAGAACCTCTCTGCCGCGGTAGATAAAGACGGGGTACAGAAAATCCAAGAGAAAATGAAGGAAGGAAAATCTTTCCACATGGAAATCACCAATACATCCGGTGTAAAGAGAAGAGTCTATCTTGCCCCCACCGCATTTGGAAATACCACCTGGTGGAGTCTTATGAGTATCGCAAGCAGCGATTATCAGGCTGTCACCAATAGGCTGATTACCACTGCATCCCTGATTGGTTTGCTGGGAACCCTTCTTCTCATCGTTTGTACCTATTTCTTGGTAAAGAAGAACTTGGATCCCTTGAAGAAAATTGCCGGTGTCGGCGACAAGGTTGCAGACGGAAACTTAAATGTAGAAGTGAAGTACAACAAGCAAGATGAAATCGGCCATCTTGCGGACTCTTTTAAGAAGGTTACGTTCAGAATAAAGGAAATCATCAGTGACCTGAACGAAAAACTGGCTTCTATAGCCGGCGGGGACTTCCGCGTGGATCTCTCTGACGAAACAAAGTATCCGGGAGATTATAAGCCCTTACTGCTTGCCCTTCGGGATATCACGACGGACCTCTCAAACACCATGACGGAAATTAAAAATTCCGCAGAAGAGGTGAACGGCGGCGCCGAACAGGTTTCCAGCAGTGCACAGGCTCTCTCACAGGGAGCAACCGAGCAGGCTTCCTCCATTCAGGAGCTCGGTGCTACCATGAACGATATTTCCGCCAAAATAAAAAGTACGGCGGATCAGTCTGTAGAGGCAAATCAGTTAAGTATGGCTGCCGGTCATGCAGTAGAAACAAGTAACCAGAAGATGAGAGAAATGTCTACTGCAATGCAGGAAATTACGGATAAATCCAATGAAATCAGTAAGATTATTAAGACGATTGACGACATTGCTTTCCAGACCAATATCCTCTCTCTGAATGCCGCGATTGAAGCCGCACGTGCCGGAGAAGCCGGGAAAGGCTTTGCCGTGGTTGCGGATGAAGTCGGAAATCTTGCACAGAAATCTGCAAAAGCGGCACAAAACACCAGTAATCTGATTGAAGAAACCATCAACGCGGTAGAAAGAGGCGCGAAAATCAGCCGGGAAACAGCCGATTCGATGGAAGAGGTAAAAGTAAAGACAAAGAGTATCAGCGATATCATTGAGAAGATTACAAAGGCTTCTGAAGAGGAAGCGGAGGGAATCCGGCAACTGACTGTCGGAGCCGACCAAATCTCTTCTGTCGTACAGACTAACTCCGCAACGGCAGAAGAATCCGCCGCCGCATCGGAAGAGCTATCCGGACAAGCCAATATCATGAATGAACTGGTATCCAAGTTCCAGGTTATTGAACGCGAAGACTAATCCGGAAAGAAGCGGATAAGACAGCAAAAAATCTGTACAGAGACTGAACTCCCGTCTCCGTACAGATTTTTCTATTGCTATTCCTCTTTTCCCGGTTCTATTCCTTTTCATCCTCCTGCTCCGCGCTGCTATTTTTCTTCAAAAAGAAAATCTGTAAAATTACACTGGCAAGCACCAGTACCAGAGAAAGTGCCTGAGACACGGCTATGCCCGTCCCAAACAACATCAGGGAATCCGCACGCAGTCCCTCGATAAAGAATCTTCCAAAACCATACAGACCGAGATACAGAAGAAAAACCTGTCCTTTAAACTTCTTCCTCTTGGAAAACCAAAGGAGAAAGAAAAACACGCAAAGATTCCATACGCTCTCATAAAGAAAGGTCGGATGAACCTGAATATAACTGATATCGTCCAAAAGCAAAATATGCGAGCGAACATTCTCATTGATCATGGCAGGATTCACAATGGATTCCTTGATTCGCATGGCAAGAAGAGAATCCGTATACCCTCCGAAAGCTTCCGCATTGAAGAAATTTCCCCATCGGCCGATTGCCTGCCCCAGAATAAGACCGAGAACACCGGCATCCGCCATCGGAAAAAAATCCAGCTTCTTCTTCCTCGTGTAGACAATACAGGTAAAAAGAGCCATCAAAACGCCTCCGTAGATGGCAAGTCCGCCCTGACGAATATTCGGAATTTCCAGAAGATGCTTCGAATAGTAGTCCCATTCAAAAATGACATAATAGATTCTCGCTCCGATGATGCCGAGAACAATGACCCAAAGGGCAAAATCCTGAATATCATCCGCCTTGTATCCGCTCCGGACATACTCTTTCGTTGCAACAAAAAGTCCAAGCAACATCCCGCAGCCAATAATCATCCCGTAAAACGCAATGGGAAACCCGAAAATACTGATGTGATTTACCAGGTGTTCGATTCCAATATGCAAATTAGGAAAATACAAATCATAATTCTGAAAAGACATGGTCCCGCTTCCTCTCTAGCTAAAGCATTTCTTTACTGTTCCAGTAAACGCAGAAAATCTTCTTCCGAAAGAATCGGAATGCCGAGTTCCTGTGCTTTCTTATTTTTACTGCTGCCGGAATTCCTATCATTGTTAATGAGATAATCCGTATTCTTCGAAACGGAGGAAGCGGTAGTCGCCCCTGCCTTTCTTATCTCCTCCTCCAGTTCCTTTCTGTTATGAAAATGTTCCAGAGAACCGGTAATCACAATCACTTTCCCGGAGAGAGCGGCAAGTTCTCTCTTCTCTTCTTTGTGGAGACGCAAGAGACCGAGCAGTTTTCGAAAACGCTCCAGATTTTCCTCTTCCTGAAAATAACGCACAATACTCTCTGAGAGAACTTCTCCCATCCCCTTAATGGAAAGAAGACTTTCCTTGTCCGCATGGATAAGCAGTTCCGGATCTTCCCGAAACGCTTCGGATACCAGCCTTGCATTGCTTGCCCCGATTCCGCCGATGCCCAATCCGTAGAGAAGTCGGGCGAGCGTGGTGTCTTTTGCTTTTTCTATATTCTCCATCAATTTTTCAAACGACTTCTTCCCAAAGCCTTCCATGGAAATAATTTCTTCCCGGTATTTTGCAAGGAAGAAGAGATCCGGAAAATCATGAATGAAGCCGCGTCCGATAAACTTCTCCAGACTCATTTCCGAAAGACCTTCGATATTCAAGGCGTCTCTACTGACAAAGAGGGCAAACTGCTTGATATGCTTCGCCGGACATTCCGGATTCTTGCAGTAGAGCATTTTCGCTTCTTTGTCCTGTACGATTTTTGTCTCTTTCCCGCAAGCCGGACAAGCCCCCGGAATCGGAAGTTTTCCCGACTTCGTCAGATTCTCTCCAATCTGGGGAATAATCATATTGGCTTTATATACGGTTACCGTATCTCCGATTCCCAGTGCTAAATCTTCTATGTAGCTGAGATTATGGAGACTCGCCCGGCTGACTATCGTTCCCTCCAGTTCCACCGGATCAAAGATAGCCACCGGATTAATCAACCCTGTTCTACTGGGAGACCATTCCACTTCCCGAAGAGTCGTCTTCTCTTCCTCATCTTCCCACTTAAAAGCAAGTGCATTCCTGGGAAACTTGGCAGTCGTCCCGAGGCTCTTTCCGTAGGCAATATCATCCATGAGGAGGACTAAGCCGTCGGACGGAAAATCATTTTCTCGAACCTGCTTGGAAAAGGCGGCGACCGCTTCCTTTAACTCTCCCCTTCTCACCATTCTTCTGCCCACTACGGAAAATCCCTGCGCTTCCAAAAACAGAAATTCTTCCTCGTGGCTGTTATGGAAATCAGGTGTTGGAGATCCGCCTTCTGCTGAAACCAGGGTAAACGGACAAAACTGTACCTTTCTTTCCCAGGTAATCCTCGGATCGAGCTGCCGAACGGATCCGGAGCAGAGGTTTCTCGGATTCTTATACTTCGCCCCTTCTTCCGGGAGCTCTTCATTGATTTTCTCAAAATCAGAATAGCGAATCAGCGCTTCTCCCCGAATCACCAGCCTTCCCTGAAAAGGAATTTGCAGCGGAAGATTTCGAAAACGCTTGGCATTTTCGGTAACAATTTCCCCGATTCTCCCATTTCCTCTCGTCACCGCCTTCACAAGTTCTCCGCCTTCATACGTCATGACTACGGTAAGACCGTCGAGTTTCCAGGAGAGAATCCCCTTTTGCTCTCCGAGGAAATTTTCCAACTCCTCTACCGACTTCGTCTTATCGAGGGACAGCATCGGGCTTTCATGTGCCTCCTTCGGTAAAGCCGTCGCGACTGCATACCCGACATTCTGACTCGGACTCCCGGCAAGAACTATCCCTGTTTCCTTCTCTAAAGAAAGCAGTTCATCATACGCCTTATCATACTCCAGATTGGAGAGGATTTCTCTTCCCTCCTCATAGTATGCCTTTCCCGCCTTATTCAGTAGTTCTATGAGCTCCTCTATCCGTTTTCTCTTCTCCATCATGTCCCTTTTCTACTCATCACTCGTAAGCCCGTCTCCAGGTCGCGCACTATTCTTCTCTCTTAGAAAAGACCAAGTTCTTCTTTGCTGATTTCCCGATACATACCGGGCTTTAATCCGTCTATCGTAAGCTGCATAATCCGCACTCTTTTTAACTTGCAAACCTGATACCCGAGCGCTTCACACATTCTTCGAATCTGTCGGTTCAAGCCTTCCGTGAGCACGATATGGAACTGCCTCTTTCTCTGAGCAACAGGAATCTTCTCTTCCTGAAAAACCGTGCAGGGCTTCGTCGTTCGTTCCAATTCAGGAAGAAATACCCCTTTCTCCATCTCCTTCAGAAAGTGTTTCGTAATGTCCTTGTCCACGGTCACGATATACTCTTTCTCCTTCTCAAAGCGGGAACGGTTGATGGCATTCACCAGTTCTCCCTGATTTGTGAGAAGGAGGAGGCCTTCGGAATCCTTATCGAGACGCCCAATCGGATAAATGCGTTCGGGATACTGCATATCCTCAATGACATTTTTCCCTCTGTCCTTCTCTCCTGTCGTGCAAATCACTCCGCGCGGCTTATAGTAGGCAAGGAGTACCGCTTTCGGCTTCTCCCGCCTTTCTCCCTGTCCGGAAATCCGCTCTCCGGCAATCTCTATTTCTTCCTCTCCGCTAATCTCCATCCCAAGGCTTGCCGGCTCTCCGTTTACCTTGATCTTTCCTTCGGAAATCAATCGGTCCGCCTCTCTTCTTGAGCAAATCCCCATCGCGGAAAGCCATTTATTGATTCGCATATCTTTCTCCAATGCACTCTAACTTGTTTATCCAATGCGCTCTAACTTGTTTATAAACCACGAAAACTCGCCTAGTGAATAAACATGGCATCCCCGAAACTGAAGAATCTGTACTTCTCTTTCACCGCCTCCTGATAAGCATGCAAAATATTTTCCCTGGTGGAAAAGGCGGAAACCAGCATGATAAGGGTGGACTCCGGCAGATGGAAGTTGGTGATAAGTCCGTCCATCACTTTAAAGCGGTATCCCGGATAGATAAAAATGTCCGTCCAGGCACTTCCGGGATGAAGAACACCGTTCTCATCGGCATTGGATTCAATCGTTCTACAGGAAGTGGTTCCCGTGCAGATAATTCTTCCACCGGATTGCTTCGTGCTGTTGATTAAGTCTGCGGTTTCCTTATCTATGATATACAGTTCCGAATGCATATGATGCTTTTCTACATCCTCCACCTTCACCGGACGAAAGGTTCCCAGTCCGACATGGAGGGTGACATAAGCAATCTTCACGCCCTTCTCCTGTACCTTTTCAAGCAGTTCCTTCGTCCAATGGAGTCCCGCAGTCGGTGCCGCGGCAGAACCTTCTTCCTTCGCATAGACGGTATTGTACCGGGTCTTATCCGAAAGCTGCTTTGTGATATAAGGAGGAAGCGGCATCTCTCCGAGCTGATCCAGAATTTCTTCAAAAATTCCCTCAAAATGGAATTCAATAATACGATTCCCGTCTTCCTTGCACTCGGTAACGGTCGCAGACAACAGATTCTCCGCAAATAGAATCTTCGCACCACTTCTTAATTTTTTCCCCGGACGAACAATGCACTCCCAACTCTTATCCGTGTGTCTCGTAAGAAGCAGAACTTCCACATGGGCCCCAGTCTCCTCCTTCACGCCATGAAGACGAGCCGGAATAACCTTCGTATTGTTTAATACAAGGCAGTCTCCTGCCCGTAAATACGCAAGCACATCCACAAAATGCTTATGTTCTATCTTTCCACTCTTTCTGTCCATCACAAGAAGTCTGGATGCAGAACGATTTAGGAGCGGATCCTGTGCAATCAGCTCCTTCGGTAAATCATAATAAAAATCTTTTGTGTTCATTTCCCTCTTCCTCTATCCCGCGAAGACTATCCTGCGCTCGTACTGCTTTCCGCACTGCTTTCCGACGCGGTACTTTCCGGCTTTCCCTCTTTCCCCGTACTCTCCGCCTCGGTCTCGGAAGCGCTTTTTGCTTCTGTCGGCCCGTTTTCATCCATTTCATTCAAAGATACGTGAGAGTCAATGGCCGCCTGGTCTGCTTTTTAGATTC
>JABZIV010000022.1 GCA_015258095.1 Lachnospiraceae bacterium | reverse complement strand
AAAGAAGGGAATCCGGAAGCCTATCATTTTCCGACGGCGAAGATGGAGGATGGACCTTACGATTTCAGCTTTTCCGGAGTGAAATCGGCGGTGCTGAATGAGATGAACAGACTGAAGATGACGGGAGAAGAAGTCCATGCAGCGGATATCTGTGCTTCTTTTCAGGAAAATGTAACGGAAGTGCTTTCGGAGAAGGCGATTGCCCTCTGTAAGGACTTAGGGGTGTCCCGTCTTGCCATTGCCGGCGGAGTTTCGGCGAATACGGCGCTTCGCGAAAAAATGCAAAAGAAAGCGGAGAAGGAAGGTATCACCTTCTTCTGCCCGAAAATGATTCTTTGTACGGACAATGCGGCGATGATTGCGGCAGCAGGATACTATGAGTGGAAGAAAGGGAAGTTTGCAGATTACCGAATCAATGCCTATCCGTCCCTTTCCCTTACGGAAGGATAAAGGCGGAAGAGAAAAGGGACGGATAGTAGAGAAGGGTAGTGTAGAAGGATAGTATAGAAGGATAGTATAGAAGGATAGTAAAGGAGGAGAGGTTACCTATGGAGGCAAAGCGGGACAGAGGCATAATTGCAATCATTCTGATGGCGGGCAGCGGAAGAAGAATGCGGATCACGGAGAAGAAACAGTTCCTTCCCTTTCACGGAAAGCCTCTTTTCTGCGCTTCGGTGGAGTCCTTTCTTTCCTGGGGACGATGCGGAGAGATTCTCCTTGTAATCAATGAAGAAGATCGCCGTTTCGTGGAGTCCGTTGTAGAAAAGGAAGGTTGGAGGAGTAAAACGGAACTGCATCTTGTGGAAGGGGGAGCGGAGCGCTTCCTTTCGGTTTATCAGGCTCTACAGTTTCTAAAGAAGAAGAGCGAAGAAGGCATTCTTTTTATTCATGATGCGGCACGTCCTTTTTTTACAGAAGATTTACTGGAACGTTTATGGGAAAAGAGCAGGAGCGCTTCCGCAGTTATTCCGGGCGTTGCCGTGAAAGACACGATTAAGCGAGTGGAGGGCGGCGTGGTGCAGGAGAGCCTGAAGAGAACCGGCCTTTATGCCGTACAGACACCGCAGGTTTTTCTTTTCTCCTTGCTTTATGAAGCGTATCAGGATTTTTTTGTACAGCGGGAAACGCGGGAAATCTTGATTACGGATGATGCGATGCTTATAGAAGCTTTTTCCGAAGAGCAGGTCTATCTGATTTCCGGGGAGGAGCAAAACCGAAAAATCACGGTGAAAGAAGATCTTTCTTTCTTGTCGGAATAGGGCATTCTTCTTTAGAATCTGCATTCTTTAGAAAGCGGCGCATTCTCTCTTATCACTTAATTTATAATAATTTCATTTATTCCTTTACATTCTTAAAAAACACTCTTAAAATAGGTGCAGAATTTTAGTAAATTTTATAAAGGTCAAATAAGGAAGAAGAAAATGAAGACGAAGATTTATGTACAGATGTTGGGCGGATTTTCCTTGAGCATTGGTGAGAAACAGTTGGATCTGGGAACAAACAGCAAGGCGAATTTTCTAAAACTGTCAGAAATCGTTTTCTTAAGAGGTCTTGGTGGTGTCTCAAAGCGGGATTTAATTGACGGTGTTTTCGGGCATAAGGCACTTCTGGATGAGAACAACAGCTTAAATAATTTACTTCATCAGGCTAGGACGCAGCTTAAGAAGGCAGGGATGCCAGGAAGAAAAATTATCGACGGAAAAAGAGGGGTCTATGCACCCGAGTATGATCCGAATTATGAATATATCCTTGACGTGCACGAGTTTGAAGATACCTGCCTGAAAGCAAAGAATGAAGAAAATAAAGAAAAGAGATATGCGTATTATCAGGAGGCCTTTGATTTATATAAAGGAGAATTGCTTCCGGAGTTTGCAACGGATTACTGGGTCATTCTCGAAAGTGTCAGACTGAAGCGTCTCTATGATGACGTGATTGACTTTTTAGGAAAGTACTACAAAGAGAAGGAAGATTACGAGTCTCTCTTCGAACTCTATGATAAGGCAAACAAGATTTATCCGGATAACGGATGGCAGATTGAGATGATCGATGCCCTGATCTTGAAGAAAGACTATAAGACGGCCTATGAGTTGTACACGAAGTGTGCGCACTACTATCAGGATGAACTCGAAGTACCGATTCCTGAAGCTCTGCGTTCCTGCTATGAGAGGCTGTCGGATAATGTCCGTGTGGTCACCGATGATATTCGACAGATTCAGGCCAATATTGTCCGGAAAGATGAGAAGCTGAAAAGTGAGATGGGAGCCAGAAAGATGGGAGCCTATCTTTGCCCGTTCACGAGCTTTATCGATATTTACCATGTTCTCAGGAGAAATCTGGAGAGAAGGGGTTCCTCTATCTTTATGATGCTCTGTACGCTTGTGGATTATGAAGGAAAGCCGATACAGAACCAGGAGAAGCTTAATGCCAGAGCGGAGATTCTCGAGCAGTCTTTATCGGAAGGACTGAGAAAAGGGGATGTTTACACGAAGTATTCTTCCTCACAGTATTTGATTCTTCTGATTGGAACCAAGAGAGAGGACTGTGCCATCATCTACCAGAGAATTTCCAGAAGAGTGAAGGAACTCGCGGGATCCAGAGCGGAATTCCGTTACAGAATTGTTTCTCTCGGGGAGATTCCGGGGATTCTGGAGCGAAACGGTCAGTTTGAGGAGTAAGGCGACTCAATCAGGAGGAGTAAGGAGACACATTCAGCGATACAAGATTTATGGATTGGATTAGAATCTAATACTTGACAGTGATTTCGGGATTTGGTATAACTTTCTTTGTTCAGCAAGCGTGCGTAGCTCAGCTGGATAGAGCGTCTGGCTACGGACCAGAAGGTCGTGGGTTCGAATCCTGTCGCACGCAGAAGACTCTTCGAAAGAAGAGTCTTTTTTTTGTATCTGGCTCTTGCATTTTGCTTTGGGATGTGGTAAAGTCCCACTGTGTTTCAACGTGACTGGAAAGGGGCAAGCTTTGGCTTGCTCCTTTTAATGATAAGGCTTGCCTTTACAGTGAAAAGCAAGGATGAAATGGAGCGTTTGATGGAAGTAGAGAGAACACAGGCGTATTTGGAGGAAATTCTTCCGGAGATGGGCTATGTCCTGGACAGCGTGACCTTCACGAAGGAAGCGGGAACGCATTATCTGCGCGCCTTTATCTTTCGGGATGATGAGGCGGATATGACCGTGGAGGATTGTGCCATGGTTTCCAGACGTTTATCGAAGTGGCTGGATAAAGAGGACTTTATTCAGGAGGAGTACATTTTAGAGGTTTGTTCCCTGGGATTTAAAGACCGGCCGGGAGAAGAACTTTCGGAATGGAACGGAGAGGAAGAAGAACTTTCCACTGAAGAACCTTCCACGGAAGAGGATCGGTAGCTTGGAAGAAACAGAGCAGTATTTTACAGGAAAGAAGAAGGAGTATGGCGATGAATAATGATGAACTCAGCTTGGCGCTGGATATGTTGGAGAAAGAAAAAGGAATATCCAAGAAAGCGATTATTGAAGCGATTGAGTTATCTTTGCAGGCAGCGTGTAAGAATCATTTTGGATCCAGTGACAATGTTAGAGTCAGTATGAATCCGGATACCGCACAGTTTTCTTTGCTTGCGGACAAAACCGTTGTGGAAGAGGTGACGGATCCGAATACCCAGATCAGTCTGGATGACGCCAGAGCGATGGATGCTTCTTACGGCTTAGGCGACATCGTGCAGGTTCCGATTGATTCCAAGTCTTTCAGCCGTATTGCCGCACAGAATGCGAAGGGCGTTATCGTACAGAAGATTCGGGAAGAAGAACGGAAGATTCTGTATGAAGAGTATTACTCCATGGCAAAGCAGGTGGTTTCCGGTGTGGTAGAGAAAGATACGGGAAGAGCGCTTATTGTGAATCTCGGAAAGGTGGACGGATACCTCTCCGAGAGTGAGCAGATTAAAGGGGAGAAGATTCTTCCTAATCAAAGAATCAAAGTCTATGTGGTGGAAGTGAAGGACAACCCCAAGGGGCCGAAGGTGATGCTTTCCAGAACGCATCCCGAACTGGTCAGAAGACTTTTCTTTGACGAGGTATCCGAGCTTAGAGAAGGAATTGTGGAAATCAAGGCCATTTCCAGAGAAGCGGGATCCCGTACGAAGATGGCGGTGCTTTCCCATGATGAGGACGTCGATGCCGTAGGCGCTTGTGTGGGCTTGAACGGCAGTCGTGTCAACGCAATCGTAGAGGAACTCAGAGGGGAAAAGATTGACATCATTAACTATGATGAGAATCCGGCATACCTCATCGAGAATGCCCTGTCTCCGGCGAAGGTGATTGCCGTTATTGCGGATCAGGACAGTAGAGATGCGCTTGTCATTGTTCCGGATAATCAATTGTCTCTGGCTATCGGAAAAGAAGGGCAGAACGCAAGGCTTGCCGCAAAGCTGACAAATTATAAAATCGACATTAAGTCGGAGTCCCAGGCGCAGGAGCAGGGAATCTTCGACGAAATGGGAATCGATTATCATGGGGAAGCGGAGTCCTATGATGAGGGAGAATATCCGGAGGAGGCTTCGGAAGAAACGGAAGAAGAGTAGTACAGTGTTTACCGGGGAGGAATCATGAAGATAGAGCCTTTGCGTTCCTGTATTGGTTGCAATGAGAAAAAAACGAAGAAAGAACTGCTTCGTATCGTACGGGAAGAGGAAGGATACTCCCTGGATTTACGTGGAAGGAAGAACGGCAGAGGAGCCTATATCTGTCCAAACCTTTCCTGTTTTGATAAAGCGGAGAAGCGAAAAGCATTTTTCAGGGCATTTAAGGAAAATATTCCGGAAGATACGCTGAAAGAGCTTAGAGAGGAAGTAGAAAGACTTGCAAGATAGAATATACGGCTACCTTGGTCTGGCAATGAAAGCAGGCAGGGTGAAGGCAGGAGAATTTTCTGTAGAAAAATCCATCAAAGAAGGAAAGGCAAAGCTGGTTCTTCTCGCGAAAGATGCATCGGAAAATACCGTTAAGAAGTTTGCGAACAGCTGTTTTTACTATAAAGTTCCTTTTTTCCAATATGGAACGAAGGAAGAACTCGGCAGAACCATCGGGAAGGAAATGCGTTCTTCTCTATCGATAGAGGATGAAGGCTTCGGGAAGAGAATAATCGGTTATATAAATGGAGGGAATGCGAATGTTAGAGGAGAATAAGGCAAAAGGCAGTGCAGAGAATAAGGAAGAGGGTGCAGTGAAGAAGAAAAAGCTGGCTGTTGTTTTCCATTCTCAAAATTCAGTCAACCATAAAAACCATCCTTTAGGCGGTAAGTTCTCGGATAAGGCTAAGAAGACCAGAGAGCAGGAAAAGAAGGATGAGGAGAAGAAGTCTCCGAACGGAAGACCGCTTCCTCCGGGAACTGCAAGAGTGACTCCTTTAAAGGCACTGAATGCCATTCAGAAGAAAAAGGCGGAAGAAGAGCGCAAACTGGAAGAGGAGAAGCGTCTTCAGGAAGAACGCGAGGCGGAAGAAAGAGCCAAGAGAGAGGCGGAAGAAGCGGCGAAGGCGGCACAGGCTGTGAAGGAAGAGAAGGCGGAGACGAAGGCGCCTTCCGCTCCTGCCCGTTCGAACCGCATCTCCGGTATCTCCGCACGTCCTGTGCAAAGAGAAAGCAGAGCATCGGACGGAGAGAGAGGAGAGAGAAGGCCCGCTTCCTTTGCGAAAACAGACAGAAGACCGAGCTTTTCGAAAGACGGAGACAAGAAGTTTGAGGGAGGCCGCGGAAAGGCAGCGTTTGCGAAGAAGCCGGCTGCTCAGGGCTTTGCTCCGGATATTGTTGTGGAGAAGCAGAGCAGGGTGAAGCATGACAGTGTGAAACCCCAGAAGAAGGTATATGGCAATAAGAGTTTTGAAAATGAGAAGGCCAGTCTTTCCGAAAAGCATCGTGCAGAGAGAAAGCAGAACAAGTACGGGGCAACGCAGTCCTATGACAGAGACGAGCAGGTCAAGGTAAAGAAGACGGGAAAAGGCGCTTTCATTAAGCCGGAAGTCGTAAAACAGGTGGAAGAGACCATTAAGTCCATTACGCTTCCGGAAGTGATTACGATTAAAGAGCTTGCGGAGAAGATGAAGCAGAAGCCTGCGGATATCATTAAGAAGCTCTTCCTGAAAGGGCAGATCGTAACCCTGAACACGGAGCTTTCTTATGAAGATGCGGAGAATATTGCCGTGGAGTACGATATTCTTTGTGAGAAGGAAGAGAAAGTGGATGTCATTGCCGAGCTTGTACAGGATTCGGAAGTGGATGAAGAGAAGGATCTCGAGGCACGTCCTCCTGTTGTGGCTGTAATGGGACACGTTGACCACGGTAAGACGTCCATCTTGGATGCGATCCGGAATACCAATGTAACCAGTAAAGAGCATGGCGGAATCACCCAGTCTATCGGTGCTTATCAGGTTTCCGTCAAAGTAAACGGAGAGCCGAGAACGATTACCTTCCTCGATACGCCGGGACATGAGGCCTTCACGGCGATGCGTATGCGTGGTGCCCAGTCTACGGATATTGCCGTACTGGTTGTAGCTGCGGATGACGGCATTAAACCGCAGACCATTGAGGCCATTAATCATGCGAAGGCGGCCAACACGGAAGTGATTGTTGCCATCAATAAGATTGATAAGCCTGCGGCAAATGTCGATAAGGTTAAGCAGGAGCTCATGACCTACGATCTCGTTCCGGAGGATTACGGCGGAAGCACCATCTGCTGTCCGGTATCGGCGAAGACCGGAGAAGGACTGGAAGAACTCCTGGAGAACATCGCGCTCGAAGCGGATGTCCTGGAGCTGAAAGCCAACCCGAATCGAAAAGCCTATGGAGTGGTTATCGAGGCGGAACTGGATAAGGGAAGAGGTTCTGTGGCTCGCCTTCTTGTGCAGAAGGGTACACTGCATATCGGCGATGTTGTGGCTGTCGGCTCTGCCTTCGGTAAGGTTCGTGCCATGATTGATGATAAGGGAAAACGAATCAAGAAAGCGACACCGTCTATGCCGGTAGAGATTCTCGGCTTGAATTCCGTGCCGAATGCCGGTGAGATTTTCCAGGTGAAAGATAATGAAAAAGAGGCGAAGGCCTATGCAGATACCTTCGTTTCGGAAGGAAAGCAGAAGATGGTGGAGGAGTCCAGAAAGAAGGTTAGCCTGGATGCCCTCTTCGATCAGATTAAAGCCGGAGAACTGAAGGATCTGCCGATTGTTTTGAAGGCGGATGTACAGGGTTCTGTAGAAGCGGTACGAGATTCTTTGCAGAAGATTCAGAATGACGAAGTACAGGTGAAGGTGATTCATGCCGGAGTCGGTGCCATCAATGAATCCGATATTAACCTTGCCATCGCATCGAATGCCATTGTCATCGGTTTCGATGTCAAGCCGGACGCGACCGCGAAGGATATTGCCGAGAGAGAAAATGTCGATGTGCGTCTCTACAATATCATTTATAAGGTAATTGAGGATATTGAGCTTGCGATGAAGGGTATGCTGAAGCCGATCTATGAGGAAAAGGTCATCGGTCATGCAGAAGTGCGGATGATCTTCAAGTCCTCCGGAGTCGGTGTGATTGCCGGTTCCTTCGTCTTAGACGGAAAAGTGCAGAGGGGAGCGAAAGTGCGCCTTACGAGAGAGGGCGAGCAGCTTTATGACGGCGAGATTGCTTCCGTACGACACTTTAAGGACGATGTAAAGGAAGTCGGCGTGAAGCAGGAGTGCGGTATCGTCCTGGATAACTTTACGGATATTCAGGAAGGCGATCAGCTTGAAGTCTATGTGATGGAAGAAGTAAAGAGATAAAACGAAAAGAGATACAAAGAAAAAGCATGGCGAGAAAAGGAATGGATGCTTTGCCGTGCAGGATAAGATTGGATGAGAAAGGAATTGCGGTTTGAGAAGGCAGAGTTTTAAAAATCAAAGAAGGAATGAGGATGTGCGGAGGAATCTCTCCCTCCTCATTCGAAATGAGGTGAAGGATAGCCGGGTTTCTCCTTTTTGTGATGTGACCGGTGTAGAGCTTACACCGGATCTGCAATACTGCAAGGTCTATGTCTCCTGTTTGGGCAGTGAAGAGAGCCTCGGGAAAACGATAGAAGGCTTGAAGGCGGCTTCCGGCTTTCTTCGAAGGGAACTTGCACAAAGCCTGAATCTTCGCCATACACCGGAGTTACAGTTTGTAGCGGATCATTCCGTGGAGTACGGTTCTCGTATGGACGCGCTGATTAATAAGGTGAAGGAAGAAGATGAAGCGCGCCCCGTCGGGGAGGCGATAAATCAGGAGAATCGCTATAAAGAAGAGGAAGAGTAGTGGGACAGAAATGAAAGAGGAGATTTTGGAAAAGCTTCTTTCCGAAGCAAAGACAATATGTATTTTAGGGCATACCCGTCCGGACGGAGACTGCCTCGGTTCTACCCTGGGATGGCGAAACTATCTTCGTGCGCGTTTTCCGGAGAAAGAAGTCACCGTGTTTCTCATGGAGGCGAATGAAAAGTTTGCCTATCTTCCCGGGTTTACAGAGATACGGCATGACAGTCCGAAAGAGGAGCACGATCTCGCGCTGATCTGTGATTGTGGAAGCTATGATCGCCTTGGAGAATATGCAAGACTGGCAAAGAATGCGAAGGAACGCTACGTTGTCGATCATCATATTACTTCGAGCGGAGAAGATTTTCCCTGCCATACGATTCTTCCGGAGGCGTCCAGTACTTGTGAAATCAGTTTTGACCTCATGGATTTCCGCTATTTTACGAAAGAGGTAGCGACCTGCCTTTATACGGGCATCATTCATGATACAGGTGTCTTTAAGTACAATTCCACAACGGCGCATACGATGGAAATTGCCGGGAAATGTATGGCCATGGGAATTCCTTTCTCATCCATCATCGACGACAGTTTTTATATGAAGACGATGGCGGAGCAGAAGATTACCGGCAGAGTGCTTCTGGATGGAGAACTCTATATGGGAGGACGGATATTGGCGTCCTCTTTAAGTCTGAAAGATATGCAAAGCTATGGCGCCGATCAGAAGGATGTGGACGGCATTGTCAGCCTTTTGCGGGAAACGAAGGGGGTAGAGGGGGTTATTTTCCTCTATGAAGTCGGAAGCAATACGTATAAGGTCAGTCTCCGCTCGAACAATACCGCGCTGGATGTTTCAGAGGTGGCAGCACACTTTGGAGGAGGCGGACACAAAATGGCGGCCGGTTGCAGTCTGAAAGGCGATGTGCAATCGATTCTTACGAAGCTGTTTTCCGAACTGGGAAAACAGTTGGACGAATGAACAGTCGTTAGAGAGAGCAGTAGAACATGGACGGAATCATCAATGTCAATAAAGAATCCGGTATGACGAGTTTTGATGTACTTCGGGTATTGAAGCGGATTCTTCATGAAAAGAAGATGGGACACGCGGGCACCCTGGATCCGATGGCGGAAGGGGTGCTTCTTGTTTGTGTAGGCAAAGCGACGAAACTGGTCGAGAGCCTGAAGGCGGAGAAAAAAGTGTATACCGCGGAGATGCTTCTCGGCGTGGAGACGGATACGGAGGATAGTACGGGAAAGCTTCTTTCTACGGAAGAGAAGCGCGTTTCTAAAGGGGAATTGCTATCCGCTTTTCATGCCCTTCTCGGAAAGAGAGAACAGATGCCGCCGATGTACAGTGCAAAACGGGTCGGAGGAAAAAGGTTGTATGCGATGGCAAGAGAAGGCCTCGTTGTGGAACGGAAGCCCTCTTTGATTGAAATCTTTTCTATAGACTTTCTTTCTCTGTCGGAGCCGGACTCTTTTGCAGCGCTTCCCTGTCAGGGAAAGTACCAGAGAGTCCGTTTTCGTGTGCAATGTTCGAAAGGAACGTATATTCGCACGCTTTGCACGGAGATAGCGGAGAAACTCGGAACGAAGGCTTGTATGACCGCGCTCCTACGGGAGGAAGTCGGAGAGTTCCGTTTAGAGGATAGCGTAAAGCTTTCGGAAATAGAGAAAAGGGTAGAGGAAGGAGCGCTATCCTCCTTTTTAAAACCACCTCTCTATAGTAAGAAACAGACAGCACTGACCTTCGGGAAGTTTGACGGTGTGCATATCGGACACCGGAAGATTTTTTCCACCCTCTTTGCAAAAGCGGAGGAGTACGGCTTACAGTCTGCGGTGCTGTCCTTTACGATGGAAAAAGGAAGCTTCTTTTTACAGGAGAGAAAAGAAATGCTTTCTACGGAAGACGAGCATTTTACTCGTTTAAAAAATGCCGGCTTTCAGGAGGTTTATCTCTATCCCTTAACGATGGAAGCGGCGCGGATGTCCCCGGAGGACTTTGTCCGGAGCATTTTGCATGAGGCTCTTAAAGTAAAGCAACTGGTGGTCGGGACGGATTGCAGCTTCGGCTATAAAGGAGAGGGAGATGTCGCCTTACTCGAGCGCTTGCAGAAGAAGTATGATTTTACGCTAACGGTAGTGGAGAAGCTCTATACGGAAGGAGAGGACGGACAGTCTATTCCGATTTCCAGCTCCTACATCCGAAAGCTTCTGGAAGAGGGAAAAGTGGAGAAAGCGTCACTACTTCTCGGCAGAGCCTACAGCATGAACGGAACGGTGACGCACGGAAAAGAAATCGGGCGGACACTTTCTTTTCCGACTGTGAATATATTTCCGACGGAGGGAAAGATTACACCGGCGGAAGGCGTGTATTATACGAAAATCACAGTGCAGGGCGAAGAGTATGATGCGATGACAAGTATCGGCAGAAATCCCAGCATTTCCGAGGGGAATCCGCTTACGATTGAAAGCTATCTACTGGATTTTCAAGGGGAGCTTTACGGAGAAAAGATTCATATCCGCTTTTTAAGAAGAATCCGGGAGCAGCTGAAGTTCGATACGCTTTCCGCTTTGCAAAAGCAGTTACAGAAAGACCTCGAGACGGTAAAGGAGATGCGGGAAGAAAGACAGGATACTTCACCGGCATAGAAGGGGAAGACGTACTGACGAAAGGAAGAAAATATTGTATACTGATAAGTACATAAGCGGGTAAGAGGCAAACAATAGAAAGGAGTATTTTATGAAATCGACAGTGGATTATAAGATGGCTTTCTATGTTTTTCTGGTCGGATGTGCATCGGTGGGAGTCAGAAGCTTGACCTCGCCTGAACTTCCCTTCTTGTTGGGCATCGTCGTAGGGATCGGACTCTGTATCTTTAGTGCCGGACTTAGCTTTCTGGAGATTCGGGGAAACCATGCCTTCTTTTATGGTTTTGCAGAAAACTGGAACGGATACGGGATTGTGAACAGCGGCTTTATTACAGGGATGTCGGCTTTCTTTTTTTCAAAAGAATGGCGACAGGGAATTGCTGTAGCAGTCTTTCTAAGCCTGTGTACTATCCTGGAAAGAAAGGGAATTCGCGCTTTGCTCTTCCTAAGTAGAAGAAAGGGCGTGCAAAGTGAAAAGCGGGGATCAAACGGATAGCGGGACAAGGGAGAGGACAGCAAGAAATCCTTGACAGTTTAGGCTGAAGTACAGTATTATTTTTCATCGGACAGCAGTTCTGTCTGTCCTGAACTTTCCGCTTCGCACAGGAATCCGCGTTGGGGAAAGAGACAGATATTTTATTCAAAGTGGGAGCGTCCAATCGGGCACTCATTTACCGCGAGGGCGTAGCAAGCCGTACTCCGACGCTTGTTCCGTTTATCGTGAGAGTTGCGTAAAGCGCAAAGAAGGAGAAAAGATGATTACAAAAGAGAAAAAGGCGGAACTTGTTGCAAAGTATGGAAGAAAGCCCGGAGACACCGGTTCACCGGAAGTACAGGTAGCTCTTCTTACTGAGAGAATTATTGAACTTACCGAGCACTTAAAGAGCAATCCGAAGGATCACCACAGCAGACGTGGACTTCTGATGATGGTTGGTCATAGAAGAGGTCTTCTGGATTACTTAAAGAAGACGGATCTTGACGGATACAGAGCGTTGATTGAGAAGCTGGGTATCAGAAAGTAATAGGCATTTTCGAGGCAGAGGGGAGATTCCTTTCTGCCTTTTCGTTTGAAAGAAAAGCCGGGCGGACTTGTGCCGTCATCGGCCCTCTAGTATAATAAGTTGATTCAAGAACCATTTACCATTTTCTTCGGAAAGATTTCCGAGATCACTGAAAAATGGACGAAAGAGAACGCGTAGATTTTTCAGTGCTTTTGGGGCTTCCGAAGAAAAAGAGAAGGAGGCTTTATGTATAAAAGTTATGCAATGGAATTGGCGGGGAGGACACTCACGGTCGATGTGGACAGAGTCTGTGCACAGAGTAACGGTGCGGTTCTCATGCACTATGGCGATACGACGGTGCTCTCTACCTGCACGGCATCGGAGAAACCCAGAGACGGCATTGATTTCTTCCCCCTTTCCGTAGAGTATGAGGAGAAGATGTATGCGGTAGGAAAGTTCCCCGGCGGATTTAAAAAGAGAGAGGGCAGAGCCAGCGACCACGCGATTCTTACGGCGAGAGTCATTGACCGTCCGATGCGTCCGCTCTTTCCGAAGGACTATCGGAATGATGTGCTTCTGAACAATACGGTGCTTTCGGTTGATCAGGATGCTTCTCCGGAGCTTCTTGCGATGCTCGGGCCTTCTCTTGCAACGGCGATCTCCGATGTACCCTTTGACGGACCTTGTGCAACGACGCAGGTGGGCATGATTGCCGGGGAGTTTATTCTGAATCCGGGAAACGGTGAGAAGGCGGTTTCCGACCTGCTCCTTACGGTGGCTTCCACAAAAGAGAAGGTCATCATGATTGAAGCCGGAGCGAACGAGCTTCCGGAAGAAAAGATGATTGAGGCAATCTACCTTGCCCATGAGACAAACCAGCAGATTATCGGCTTCTTCGAGAGCATTATTGCAGAGTGCGGAAAAGAGAAGCACAGTTATGAGTCTTCCGCCGTTCCGGAGGAACTCTTTGAAAGAATGAAGGAAATTGTGACTCCGGAGGAAATGGAGAAAGCCGTTTTCACGGATGAAAAGCAGGAGAGGGATGAGAATATTTCCCGCTTAAGTGAGAGACTCGCAGAAGCTTTTCAGGAGGATGAAGAAGCGCTTGCGATTCTTCCGGATGCCATTTACCAGTATGAGAAGAAGACGGTTCGGAAAATGATTCTGAAAGATCATAAGAGACCGGACGGAAGAGCTATAAACGAGATTCGTCCGCTGGAAGCGGAAGTGGATGTTCTGCCGCGTGTTCACGGCTCCGCCATGTTTAAGAGAGGACAAACACAGATTTTAAATATCACGACCCTTGCGCCGCTTTCCGAAGTACAGAAGATAGAAGGAATGAATGAATTCGAGACCGAGAAGCGCTATCTTCACCAGTATAACTTTCCGGGGTATTCCGTCGGGGAGGCGAAGGCTTCGAGAGGACCGGGAAGAAGAGAAATCGGACATGGCGCTTTAGCAGAGCGTGCCCTTCTTCCGGTGCTTCCTTCCGTGGAAGAGTTCCCTTATGCGATTCGTTCCGTTTCCGAGACGATGGAGTCCAACGGTTCCACATCGATGGCTTCCACTTGTGCTTCCTGTATGTCCCTGATGGCTGCCGGTGTGCCGATTAAGAAGCCGGTTGCCGGAATCTCCTGCGGCTTGGTTACCGGGGAGACGGACGAGGATTACCTCGTGCTGACCGATATTCAGGGCTTGGAAGATTTCTTCGGTGACATGGATTTTAAGGTCACCGGAACGAAAGAGGGAATTACCGCTATTCAGATGGATATCAAGATTCACGGCCTGACCCGTCCGATTGTGGAAGAAGCAATTAAGAGAGCCAGAGAAGCCAGACTCTTCATTATGGACGGCGTCATGCATGATGCGATTTCCGAGCCGAGAAAAGAGCTTTCTCCCTATGCACCGAAGATTATCACCTTGCAGATTGAGCCGGAGAAAATCGGTGATGTTATCGGGAAGCAGGGGAAGACGATTACCGCGATTATTGATGAAACCGGGGCAAAGATTGATATTGATGACAACGGGATGGTATCCATTTCCGGTATTGATCTTGCAGCCCTGGAGAGAGCAAAGGAGATTATCCTTTCTATCGTAAACGATATCGAGCCGGGACAGATTCTGGAAGGCACGGTAGTCAGAATGATGAATTTCGGCGCATTCGTGCAGCTCAGCCCGACAAAGGACGGCATGGTGCACATTTCCAAACTCTCCGATAAGCGGGTCAATGAAGTGGAGGATGTTGTCCATATCGGAGACAAGGTGCGGGTAAAGGTCATCGAAGTGGATAAGATGGGAAGAATCAACCTTTCCATGAGACCGCAGGATTTGGCAGAGTAATCGAGTAAGGGGGCTTTTATGAAAATCAGAACGAGATACGCTCCTTCTCCGACGGGAAGGATGCACGTGGGAAATCTTCGAACGGGGATGTACGCTTATCTGATTGCGAAGCACGAGGGAGGAGACTTCCTTCTTCGTATAGAAGATACCGACCAGGAAAGAGAAGTGGAAGGCGCTGTAGAGATTATTCGAAGAACCTTGGAAGAAACCGGTCTTTTCTGGGATGAGGGACCGGACAATCCCGGCTCTTGCGGCCCCTATGTGCAGTCGGAGCGTGTGAAGACGGGAATCTATATGGAGTATGCCAAGAAACTCGTGGACAAGGGAGAAGCCTATTACTGTTTCTGTGATAAGGAGCGGCTCGAGTCTTTACAGACGGAGGTCAACGGCGAGATTTTGATGCACTATGACAAGCATTGTCTTTCTCTTTCGAAAGAAGAGGTTGCAGAGAAGCTGGCTTCCGGTATGCCTTATGTTATTCGGCAGAATAACCCGACAGAGGGAACAACGACCTTCCATGATGAGTTATACGGGGATGTTACTGTGGAAAATAGCGAACTGGATGACATGGTGCTCATCAAGTCCGACGGCTTCCCGACCTATAATTTTGCGAATGTCGTGGACGACCATTTGATGGGGATTACCCACGTGGTTCGGGGAAATGAGTATCTTTCCTCCAGTCCGAAGTACCAGAGACTCTATGATGCCTTCGGCTGGGAATCCCCGAAACTCGTGCATTGTCCTTTGATTACGGATGAGAATCATAAGAAGCTCTCCAAGCGTTCCGGACACTCCTCTTTTGAGGATCTGATTGATCAGGGCTTTGTGCCGGAAGCGGTTGTAAACTTTGTCGCGCTTCTCGGTTGGAGTCCGGAAGGAAATGAAGAGATTCTTTCCTTAGAGGATCTCGTCCGGGAGTTTGATTATCATCGTATCTCGAAGAGTCCGGCGGTCTTTGATATGGGGAAACTTCGCTGGATGAACGGGGAGTACATCAAGAAGATGGACTTCGATAAATTCTATGAGAGAGCTTACCCCTATCTGAAGGAAGCTGCCGGGGAGAAGGTGGATTTAAAGAAAATTGCCGAGATGGTGAAGAGCCGTATCGAGATTTTCCCCGATATTCCGGAGCATGTAGACTTCTTTAAGGCGGTGCCGGAGTATGCCCTTTCTCTCTATCAGAACAAAAAGGCGAAGACGACGGAAGAGAATTCTTTACAGCTTTTAAAAGAGGTTCTTCCTCTTTTGGAGAAGGAAACGGATTACAGTAACGACCGACTTTACAGCCTTTTGCAGGAATTCAGTGCGGAAAAGGGATATAAAACGGGATTCACCATGTGGCCGATTCGGATTGCCCTTTCCGGAAAAATGATGACGCCTGCGGGAGCAACGGAAATACTCTCCGTGCTCGGGAAAGAGGAGTCTCTTCGCAGGCTGAAAAGAGCGATGGAGAGATTGGAAGCGAACGTATAAACACCGGGAATCGAATGCATAAAGGGATAGATGCAGTGTAAAGAGCCATAGAAGGCGAATGTTACGCGGGAAAAAAACTAATGTTTTGCGCTTTACGTTTCGATAATATAGGGTAAACACAGGAAGAGTAAAAAGAGGTTTTAGTATGGATAAAACAGAACTTTTAGAGAGATATCGGCATTCCATGGCACATATCCTTGCAAAAGCAATGGTAGAGCTCTATGGAAAAGACGTACAATACGCTATTGGTCCGCAGATTGAAGACGGCGCTTATTATGATTTCCTTCTTCCGAAGAATCTGACGGAAGATGACTTTCCGGCAATCGAGAACAAGATGCGGGAAATCATCAAGAGAAGAGAAACATGGACAAGAGAAGAGCTTTCCAGGGAAGACGCACTGAAGCTTTTTGCGAGTCAGAAGTTTAAAAAGGAATTGATCGAGGATCTTCCGGAAGGAGAGGTAATCTCCGTGTATCATACCGGGGATGACTTTGTGGACCTTTGTCGGGGACCGCATGTGGAGAATTCCCAGGATCTTATGAATGCGGCGTTTCAGATCAAGTCCGTTTCGGGGGCATACTGGAGAGGAGATGAGCACAGAGATCAGTTACAGAGAGTCTATCTCTTTATCTTCCCGGATAAGAATGCCCTGAAGGAGCACTTGAAGTGGCTGAAAGAGGCACAGGAGAGAGATCATAAGAAGCTCGGAAAAGAACTCGACCTCTTTATGTTTGACGAAACTGCACCGGGGATGCCTTACTGGCTTCCGAGAGGTTGGAAGATGTATCAGGCACTTCTCCAGTATTCCAGAGAAGTACAGAAGAGACACGGCTATACAGAGATTTCCGCGCCTCTCATCAACAACAAGAAGCTGTGGCTGATTTCCGGACACTGGGCCCATTACATCAACAATATGTTTATGGTACCGGGAGTTTCGGGATGGTTGAAGGCGGATGCGGATCTTTCCGGCGTGATGGAGAATCCGAACGATCCGAGTCTTCCCGAGAAGACGGTGAAGATTCAGGCGGGTTCTGTCCTCTATAATCGTGAAAATATGGATACCATGGCGGCAAAGCCGATGAACTGCCCGAATGCGATGCTCACCTATAAGAGAAGAAATCGTTCCTATAAGGAGCTTCCCATTCGCTATTCCGAGTATGATGTTCTGCACAGAAAAGAAAAGTCCGGTCAGATGAACGGCCTTTTCCGTGTACAGGAGTTCCGGCAGGACGACGACCATACCTTCGTGATGGAGTCTCAGATTGAGGCGGAGATTGCCGATATCATTTCCATTGCGGATGAAGTCTACAAGACCTTCGGCGTAACGTACCGTGCAGAGCTTTCCACGAGACCGGAAGATTTCATGGGAGATATCGAGGTATGGAATCGTGCGGAAGCCGCTTTAAAGAAGATTCTTACCAAGACGTATGGAGAAGGCGGTTTCGAAATCAATGAGGGAGACGGTGCTTTTTACGGCCCGAAGATTGACCTCCAGATTAAGGATGCCCTCGGAAGAGAGTGGCAGTGCGGAACGGTACAGCTGGATTTCCAGCTTCCGCATAACTTCGGCTGTTCCTTCCAGAATGCGGAGGGAGAGCAGGAGATGCCGGTGGTACTGCACCGCGCCATCTATGGCTCATTGGAGCGTTTTATCGGCATTATCATCGAGAACTTCAAGGGCAGTTTCCCCTTCTGGCTTTCCCCGGAGCAGGTCGGCATCGTGCCGATTCGGGAAGAGCACAACGCTTATGCTAGGAAAGTTTACGATGCGCTTTCCGAGCTCGGTATCCGCGCTGAAGTGGACTACACGGACAAGAATATGAAGGAGAAGATCAAGACCTACAAGAACTATAAGGATCCGTATATTCTCGTTCTGGGTGATAAAGAAGCATCGGAGAATACCGTTTCCATCAATTTGCGCGGCTCCAATAAGCAGGTGAACAATATTCCGCTTGACCGTTTCTTATCTGTATGTCAGACAATGCAGAAGGAGCATACTTTGGAACTTATAGAGGATTTTTCGTAAAAAAAACGGCTTCTACAGGGCTTCGGGAGTCCCTTTTATATAGCTCCTATTCCGAATCTGTATAGAAGGATTTCGGCATTTTCTTGCGAAAGCGGGAAAGTCGCGATAAAATAGCAGACATTATAAAAAAGATTTTTCTTTATTCTTTTACGTGTTAATAAAGAGAAGTCTTTTTTATTTTCCCTTTCATCCCTTCTGCTATAGGAAAGGGAAAGATGCGCTTACAGTAGGACAGTATGTGCAGGAGGCTGTCCGGGAGGAGAGTTGTATGAGAGTATTAGAAAAGTTGAGTGATTTTGTGAGTAAATGGATGGCCCTGATTGTCATTCTCGTGGCTGCCATTTCTCTCTTTTTTCCGTCAGCAGTATCTTTTGTTAAGACGGCGTGGATTAATACTTTACTTGGTATCGTCATGTTCGGCATGGGGCTTACTTTAAAGCCGTCCGATTTTACGGATGTTTTTAAAAGACCGAAGGATGTCATCATCGGTGCCGTGGCACAGTTTACCTTGATGCCGCTCCTTGCCTTCCTGCTTACCAAGGTATTTCATCTTTCCCCGGAACTCGCGATTGGCGTCATTCTTGTAGGAACCTGTCCGGGAGGTACGTCATCGAATGTCATGACCTATCTTTCGAAAGGAGATGTTGCCCTTTCAGTTTGTATGACTTCCGTTTCCACTATTCTGGCTCCTTTTATGACGCCGCTTCTTACGCTGCTCTATGCCGGAAAAACTGTCGATGTACAGGTGGTCGGGATGTTTATTTCCGTCATTAAAGTGGTTCTTGTGCCGATTATTCTCGGTATTGTGGTCAATCGTTTCTTTAGTAAGGTAACGGAGAAAGCGGTAAAAGCGCTTCCCTTGATTTCCACAACCGCGATTGTTCTCATTATTGCGGCGGTAGTTTCCGTGAATTCCCAACGGATCATGCAGAACGGTCTTCTGATTGTCTGTGTGGTAATCTGTCATAATGTACTGGGCTATCTCACGGGCTACCTTGCAGCGAAGGCCTTGAAGCTGGACACTACAAAGTGTCGTGCCATTTCCATCGAAGTGGGTATGCAGAACTCGGGGCTCGCGACAAGCCTTGCGGCAACGCACTTTGCCCAGTATCCGCTTGCAACGGTTCCGGGAGCAGTCTTCTCCGTATGGCACAACATTTCCGGAGCGATTCTTGCGAACATTTTCAATTACAGCTCGAAGCACGGCGGAAAGATTTAAGCGGTAGAGTATGGCGGCTACGCGCATTGTATCATGCGGCAGTCAGAGGAACGGGTTAAGTTGTAATCAGCGTAATGCACGGATGGAGTATATTTATTGTAGTTCAGGAGGATAAGATGATCAGTGATCATGTAAGAGAGGGCGTGCAGCAGGCGCCCCACAGAAGTTTGATGAATGCCTTGGGATTCACCAAGGAAGAGATGAAGAAGCCGATGATCGGTGTGGTTTGCTCCTACAACGAAATCGTGCCGGGGCACATGAATCTGGATAAGATTACGGAGGCGGTGAAAATGGGGATTGCGGAGGCCGGCGGTCTCCCGGTAGAGTTTCCCGCCATTGCGGTCTGCGACGGGATTGCGATGGGGCACGTCGGCATGAAGTATTCTCTTGTTACAAGAGACCTGATTGCCGACTCCACGGAGTGTATGGCGAAGGCACATCAGTTTGACGGTCTCGTGATGATTCCGAACTGCGATAAGAACGTTCCGGGACTCCTCATGGCTGCGGCAAGAGTCAATGTACCGACTGTTTTCGTGTCGGGAGGACCGATGCTTGCCGGTAAAGTACATGGCAAGAAGCGTTCCCTTTCCGCCATGTTTGAAGCGGTAGGAACGTATGAAGCGGGGAAAATGTCCTTAGACGAGTTAAAGCTCTATGAGGAAAATGTTTGTCCGACCTGCGGGTCCTGCTCCGGGATGTACACGGCAAACTCCATGAATTGTCTTACGGAAGTCATCGGGATGGGGCTGCCCGGAAACGGAACCATTCCGGCAGTCTATTCCGCCCGTATCCGTCTTGCAAAAGAAGCTGGCTATGCCGTGATGCAGATGGTGAAGGAGAATATCCGTCCGCGGGATATCATGACGAAGAACAGCTTTGAAAATGCGCTTCGTGTGGATATGGCACTCGGATGCTCCACCAATACGATGCTGCATCTTCCGGCTATTGCCCATGAGTGCGGGATTGAGCTCAATATGGAATATGCCAATGCCATTTCCGATACGACGCCGAATCTCTGCCACTTGGCTCCGGCAGGCCCCACGTATATGGAAGACCTGAATGAAGCGGGCGGTGTTTCCGCCGTGATGAAGGAACTTTCCAAGAAGAAGCTTCTGCATCTTGACGGAATGACGGTAACGGGAAAGACGACCGGGGAGAATATCGAGCATGCGCGTAATCTGGATCCGGAGGTGATTCGTCCGATAGAGAACCCGTTCATGCAAAATGGCGGCATTGCCGTTTTGAAGGGAAATCTTGCACCGGATACCGGCGTTGTGAAGCGTTCCGCCGTGGCTCCGGAAATGATGGTACACGAGGGTCCCGCAAGAGTGTTTGATTCCGAAGATGACGCCATTCTTGCCATCAAGGGCGGAAAGATTCATGATGGAGACGTGGTCGTGATTCGCTATGAAGGACCGAAGGGCGGTCCCGGTATGCGGGAAATGTTAAACCCGACTTCCGCCATCATGGGGATGGGACTCGGCAGTACGGTTGCCCTCATTACGGACGGTCGTTTTTCCGGAGCTTCCAGAGGCGCTTCCATCGGACACGTTTCTCCGGAAGCGGCAGTAGGCGGCCCGATTGCTCTTGTGGAGGAAGGCGACATCATTTCCATCGATATTCCGAAGAACAAGCTCGAAATGAAGGTTTCCGATGAGGAAATCGAGAGAAGGCGGAAGAATTGGAAGCCGAGAAAACCGAAGGTTACGGAAGGCTACCTTCTCCGCTATCAGGCACTGGTTACCAGCGGAAACCGTGGGGCTATTCTGGAATTGCCGAAGGACTGGAGATAAGACTTGCATATTTAAAGAAATCATGTACACTGAAAGAGGTATTTAGGAGATACCTCTTTTTGTTTATTTATCATGCGTATCGCATAGAACTGTGCGGTTTCTCATGGATAGATAGCGAATACCGTGCGTAGAACGTTCGGTAGCTTGTAGAGATTACCTTGTATAGAGATTACTGGGGAGAAGAGTAATTGCGAGGGGTTAGGATGGGAAAAAGAGAAGGAAATCGCCTGCTCGGTCTGAGTCTTCTTTTAGCGGGAATTGTATTTCTGCTTATTTTTGTCGTACTTTCCCTTCGTGCCTGGAAGAATTATTTTCAGGTCAAACCGAAAGAATGGAACAGCATCACACGGAAAGAAAAGGATGTAGAGGAAAAGGAGAGTCTTGCTCATTTACCTGCAAAGAACATCCTTTTTTTAAGTTCTTATGATTCTTATGACCCGGTCTACCAGAAGCAGCTGGAAGGATTGGAAGATGTTTTTCAGGATACGAAAGTGCATCTGGACAGTCTGAATCTCCATCTTTACCAGAGCAAAGCGGCGGAAACAGAGGATGCGTTTCTTGCCATGATGCAAAGTTATCTCGCGAAAAAAGCTTTGCCCTATGACGGCATTTTGCTCGGAGACGACCGGAGTCTCGAACTTGCCATGCAGTTTAAAGACAGTCTGTTCCCGGATATTCCCATGATTTTCTTCTCCGTCCATAATATGGTTCTCGCGAAAAGCGCGGAACAGAACAGCCTGGTTAGCGGTTTTTACTGCCTGCCGAATCTGGAAGACACGGTAGTTGCCGCAACGAAGTTACAGGATAAAGCAAAATCCATTATCGCGATCTATGACGGCAGTTATTTTGGGACGGCGGCAAGAGATGATTTTCAAAGTGTGCAGAGAAATTTTCCCGATTATCGTTTTGCCGGAATTGACCTTTCCCAGCTTGATAAAGAACAATTCTTACAGTCTCTAAAGGACATCGGGAAGGAAAACATCCTTATCTATATGAATGCTTCGGAGGACAAAGACGGGAATATTTATCCGAAAGAGCAGATGGAGAAACTGATTCTCAAAGAGGTGAACACGCCGGTCTACGGCTACTTTATGGATGAAAACTATCCCGGATTTATCGGCGGACGCGTCTTTGATTATCGGAGTATGGCGGAAGAAGCCGCAAGGCTTTTGGGCAGTGTGCTTTCCGGAAAAGTGGAGATTTCGAAAGAGCCGATGAAGGAAGACAGCCATTCCGAGCTCCTCTTCAGTAAGCGTATTCTCTCCGCCTATCATTTGTCTCTGAAAAGGTTACCGAAGGATGCGGTACTGGATGACGGCATCTCGGATTTATGGACGGAATACAGGGAGATTATCCTGATTGTGCTCCTTCCTTTTTGGGTTTTATTTTTATTTTCTTTTGCCTTTTTGTTTAGCCGGATGCGCAGCAAGAAATTGTTCCGTATTCTGGAAGAGGAAAACGATCACCTCGCGGTAGAGCAGGATCAGCTTTCTCATCGATTACGCTATGACTATCTGACAGAACTTCTGAATCGGCAGACTGCCCTTTCCAGTATGGAAGAGCTTTTAAAAGGGCATACCGACTTCAGCTGTGTTCTGGTGGATATCGATAACCTGAAGGAATTGAATGAGCTGCGCGGGTATGAGACGGGAGATTTGTATTTGTCCGCCGTGGCAAATCGTTTGAAGCTGATGGAGAAAGAGTATGGTGCCGTGGCATCCCGTTATGGGGGAGATGAGTTCCTAATCATTTTTCCCGGTGCAATATTGCAGAGTAACTCCCTGGAAGTAGGAGAGATACAGTCCGCTTTTTACCGCTCCATTACCGTGTCCGAAGAAACGGTCTATATGAAGGCTTCCGGGGGAATTGCTTATTCTCACGGAAATGAAAATCCGAAAGAGGTGGTTTTGTCAGCGGGGATTGCCTTAGCGGCAGCGAAGAGCAAAGGAAAAAATCATTTCGTTTTCTATACGGATGAACTGCGGTATAAGAAAGAGAAGATTAATCAGATTTTAAATATGGTAGAGAAAGCCATTCAGGAAAATGCGTTCTACATGGTGTATCAACCGCAGGTGGAGTGTAAGAGCAGGAAGATCGTGGGCTTTGAATCCCTTCTTCGGATTCGGAACGAAGTTTGCTCACCGGATCAGTTTATTCCGGTTGCGGAGCAATATGGCTATATTACGAAGCTTGGAAAAATTGCCGTGGAGCAGGTCGTCAGACAGTTGGCAAGATGGAAGGATGAAGGCAGGGATCTTTGTCCGATATCCATTAACTTCAGCAGTTATCAGATCTACGATGATGATTTTGTCGACTTTCTTCTTTATCAGTTAGAACGCTACGGTATTCCTACGCGCTATGTGGTCTTGGAGATTACGGAAAGTATTCTCTTTGAAGAATCCAGACAGACGAAGGCGGTTTTTCGCAGACTCGTGGATGCGGGCATTGAACTGCATCTGGATGATTTCGGTACCGGATACAGCAGTTTTGCTTATCTTCCCTACATTCCGTTAAATACGGTCAAGATGGATAAGTCCATCGTGGATCATTTCCTGTCTGCGAACGGCGATGTTGTTCGAAACCTCATCAGTATTGTGCATGATCTCGGGATGGTGGTCATTGTGGAAGGAGTAGAGGAAGAATGGCAGTATGAGAAGCTGAACGAATATGGCTGTGACATCATTCAGGGCTATCTTTTCGGCGGTCCGGTTTTGGCAACGGAAATCAATTAACTTAGAAAAATCTATTTTTTCCGGAAAAATAAGGAACAGTCTATACAAAGTGATTGTGTTTTTTTGTATTTTTCGGAAAATATTTATGCAAAAAGCTTTATTTTATAGAGGAATTCGCTCTTTCTTGAATTATTATTAAATTGTGATAGACTGTATAAGCGAAAACTTAATGATTAAGTTTTTTGAAATGGAGAAGAAGAGAGAAGTGTAGGCTTGGTTTGCACTCTTTTGGAAGGGTGCAAGAAGGAGTAAAAAGATGAAGCGAAAAAGAAAATTGCTGGCGATCTTGATGGCCGTAGCAATGGCTTGGCAGGGTTTGTCTCTGGCACAGGCTGAAGAGCTGGGAACTTCCGGCACTGCATCGGAAAGTACGATTACCACCCCTTCTGCAAGCTCCGGCGTTCCTTCTGAAGAGGATATTCGTGCCGCGCAGGCGAAGAGTGAAGAGGAGAAAGTACAGGCAGCCGGTGCAATGCAGACGATGGCATTGACCAGCGAAAGCGGGGCGGCTACTGCCGAGAACAGTAAGTCGATTGCTGTGAATATTACGGATGCTTCCTATACGGACAGTAAGGGAAATGCCTATAACGGTTCTTCTGTCAGCAATCATACGAATCTGGGAATTAAGGTAGCGTATTCCATCCCGAACGGACAGAATCCGAAGAGCGGAGACACTACGACGATTCAGCTACCGGATTCCTTTACCGGATTAAAGTCGGAAGACTTTCCGATTAAAAGCGGGAATGATTTAGTGGCATCCGCGCACTATGATCTGGCAACGAATACCGTGACTCTGACCTATAGCTCTTTTGTGGAGACGAAGAGTGATATCAAGGTAAATTTCTCTATTTCCGTACAGGTCAATGCCTCGAAAGAACCGGCGGCAAAGGATATTAGCGGAAATCTTACCGTGAATCAGAGCAATACTTTCACGATTGCAGGGAAAGTTCATTACACCGGTATCGAGAAGGACAGTGATTTTAAGCTTGTAAAAGATGCCAATCAGACCCTGTCCGAGACTACCGATCCCCAGACCGGAAACAAGATTAAACTGGTTCGTTATCGTATCCTGATCAATTTGGGAGAGGCGAGAAACAATCTCACCTTAAAGGATGCTTTGGGAGAGGGCTCTTTCTCCTACTATGTAGATGATACGCATCCGGTATCCATTCGAAAGGGAAAATGGCAGAGAGGACATTTTGAAGGGACAAAGTGGAATCCGGATCCAATCAACGGAAAGCACTGGGATCTTCGGAATGACACTTTTACAGACGGTGCACCGAACATGCATGCCATTGAGAAGGAATTTAAGCAGAATGCACCGGGAAAGAAGAACTTCCTCCTGCATCTTGGAAATGCTACTGCGGATCAGGGTTATGAGATCTTCTATTATGTAAAGTTTGATGGAGTACCCAAAGCGAATTTTGATTATAAAAATGATATTGAAGTGGACTCCGATGGTGCGGGCGGTTCTCCGATAAAGGCGAAGTACGACTTCTTCGTACAGAACTCCGGCGGTTCCGGTAGTGGAGACAACTACAGCATCAATATCAAGAAGACGGATGAAGACGGCGCTGTTTTAAAAGGCGCAAAGTTTGCCGTTGCGAACAGCCAGAATATTCAGGTCGGAACGGTAAGCACCGATGAAAACGGTGAGGCGGTTCTTAGCGACCTTTTGAAAGACACGTATACCGTCCAGGAAATTGCCGCGCCGCAAGGGTATCTCCTTTCCAAGGAGAAGTACAGCATCACTGCGGACAGCTTTGATGCGAACAAGGTTGCCGTATTGAAGGTGACGAATGTAAAGGCAGGACAGAAGAGAAGCATAAGCGTTACGAAAAAGTGGGTTGATGCGGGAAATAAAGCGCAGAAGAGACCGAATAAGGTAACGGTTGAACTGCTTCGAAACGGACAGGGAAGCGGGACAACGATGGATCTCAGCCAGGACAACAGCTGGAAGGCTGTTTTCCAGGATTTGCCGAAGTATGATGAGGACGGAAAGCTCTACAACTACAGCATTCGGGAGAATGCGGTTAGCGGCTATAGCCCGGCTATTTCCGGTACACAGAGCTTAGGATTTACTTTAACCAATACGATTGATAATAAAATTTCCATTCCGGTAACAAAGGTTTGGAACGGAAAAGGAGATCATCCGGCATCCGTAACCGTAAGACTCGTTGCAGACGGGAAGGTCATTGCAACACAGGTTCTTTCCGCACAGAACAACTGGCAGTATACGTTTACCAACCTGGAGAAAACGAAGGGCGGACAAACGATTCAGTATAAGGTGACGGAGGATGCGGTTCCCGGCTACAGTTCCAGTACTTCCGGTGATGCCGCTACCGGATATGTCAATGTCTTTACCAACACGAAGTTGAAGCCGAATGATCCGAGTAACGGCGGAAGCAATGGCGGAAATGGGGGAGGCAATGGCGGAAACGGCGGAAATCATGGACCAAAGCCCAATGTGAAAAATGCGAAGAACCCGTCCGCTGTACTGGGTGAAAACCGTGATGCTTCTAAACCGACCGCAGATGGAAAGACGGCATTGAAGGGGGAAGTAAAGGGAGAAGAAAGAGCGAAGGATGGCAGCGTGCTGGATGCTTCGAGAAAGACGAAGACAGGAGACCAGAGTCGGTCTATGACATACCTCTTCCTCTTCGGCGGCTCCGCAGTCTTGCTTCTTGCCGTGCTTTATACGGAGAAGAGAAAAAAGACGAAGTAGATGCCTGATGGCAGAGGATAGATTCTGCTCCGCTAAAAAAGAATATTGATGTAAGGCTTTAGAATAAAGAGCAGAGAGAAAAGTTTCTGCTCTTTTTTATTTATAATGAGATATCACGCGCTTTGCGCGCGGTATCTCATTTTTAACAAGTGGCGCAGGGGAAGCCTGAGACTTCTTGTTGTATCTTTTATCGTATCTTTTTATAGAAAGCATCCGGTATTTAGAATGCCAATTAGACAAGCTCTCTATACGAGGCATAGAATAGGGAAGGTTTGAAAAAGAGAAGGGAAAGGCGGTGAAAGATGAAAGCGGAAAGTTTGGAAAAAGAAGAAAAGAGGAGAGCGGAGAACCCGTCCCGGAGAAGAAAGGGGAGAGAACTTGCTATTGCTCTGTCTCCCTTCTGCTTCGGTATTTTAGCCGTTCTGGAGTATTTTTATGTGCCGAACCATGAAGGCTTTTCCGCAAGCTATGTATATGCCGCATTTCTTGCCCTTCTGCTTCTTTTGAATCTTCTCTCCTTTTGTCTATCCTTTCGTAGTAGGAGGGCAAGGCAAAATTATCTGTATCATGCGCCGTTTCGTGCGCTGGTATTTTTCCTTCTTCTTTCGTATGACCTTCTGACCCTGAAGAGCAATATTCTGATTATGCCGTATTTTCCCAGTATTGATCAGGTCCTCTCCGCCATGCTGAAGGACCGTGTTTATCTCTTACAATGCACAGGCAGTTCTTTATTTTTACTTTTTTCAGGCTATTTCCTGGGCGTGCTGGTGGGGCTCTTGACCGGCATTGCCTGTGGCTATAACAAGAAAGTGGAGTACTGGATTGCGCCGTTTCTGAAACTCCTCGGGGCGATTCCCAGTACAACCTGGATTCCGATTGTCATGGTACTCGCGACCTCTTTATTTCGAGGAAGTGTTTTCATCATTGCTCTCGGCGTCTGGTTCTCCGTTACGCTTTCGACCATCACCGGAATCCACAATATCGATAAAGCCTATTATGAAGCGGCAAAGACACTGGGAGCGAAGGAGCGCGATCTGGTGCTTCGTATTGCCATTCCGTCTGCCCTTCCGAGTATCTTTCAGGGTCTGGTGCAGGCGATGAGTTCAGCCTGTATGGCACTGATGATTGCGGAGATGATTGGGGTGGAGTCGGGACTCGGCTGGTACATCACCTGGCAGAAGAGTTGGGCAGAGTATGGGAAGATGTATGGTGCAATTATTTTGATTTGTGTCATTTTCGTCTCCGTCAATTTTATTTTGAATCAGATCAAGAGCCGCGTTCTTCGCTGGCAGGAAGGACTCGTCAAATAGAAGGCGGGATGAGAACGATAGAAGGCAGGACAAGAATGAAAAAGGGAAGACGGGACAAGTTAGGGGGCGCATTTTGGCTTTAGTATTAGAAAATGTATCAAAAAGTTTCTCCAGAAAAGAGAAGGAAGTGACCTTTGCTCTTTCGCCGGTCAATCTTACCGTGGAGGAAGGCGAATTTATCTCGATCGTGGGACCGAGCGGTTGCGGAAAGTCCACTCTGCTCCGCCTTGTAGCCGGTCTCCTTACGCCGACTTCCGGAAAACTTTCCCTGGACGGAGAGGAAATTATGGGAACGGATGCGAAAAGAGGGATGGCCTTTCAGAAGCCGACTCTTTTTCCCTGGCTTACGGTAGAGGAAAATATTGCTTTCGGCCCCAAAGTGCGAAAGGAGAACAAAAAAGAAGAGATAGAAAGAATGCTAGCGCTTACCCATCTTTCCGATTTTCGCTCCGCTTATCCTCATGAGCTTTCCGGCGGAATGGCACAGAGAGTGGCGCTTGTTCGAACCATGATCAATGAGCCGGAAGTTTTTCTTCTGGATGAACCGCTCGGGGCACTGGATGCCTTTACAAGGATGAAGATGCAGGATGAGCTTCTCCTTTTGTGGAAGGAGAAGAAGAATATGATGCTGATGGTCACCCATGATGTGGATGAGGCTATTTACATGGGAACGAGAGTGCTTGTAATGGCGAAAGCGGGGGGCAGTGTCCTTCGGGATATCCCGATTGATTTGGCTTATAAAAGAAAACGATTGGATCCAAAATTTCTTTCTTACCGGGAAGAAATTATGCGTCTCCTCGGCGTCGATGCAGAGGAATAGAAGAATATAAGGAGGCAGAATGAAAAGAAACTGGATGAAGAGCAGCTTGGCCCTTTCTCTTCTTGCGGCCCTTTCCCTTACGGCTTGTCAAAGCCAGGTCGGAAAGACGGAGAGTAAGACGGAGACGACGGTAGAGAAGGAGAGCGGTACAAAGGCGGAAACGAAAGCGGATGCGGACGGAAAGGGAGAAAACACGGAAACGAAGATCGAGGGGAGCGATACCAGGAGAGAGGAAATCAAAGGGGGCTTCTCCGACCGCGCGGAAGCCAAGGATATTGTGTATCACCCGATCAAGTTGAGTCCGGAAGAAGAGGAAGCCTGGAAGAAAGAACCTGCATACGGGAAAACGATTGAAATCGGATACAATGGCGGTCTCTGCACGGGAACCTTCGGTGCTGCACAGGAAGAAGGCTTCTATAAGGCGGAGGGATTAAGCACGAATATCGTGGAGATGACGGAGGCCAAGGATGCCGTAGCAACCGGAAAAGCGGATATTGCGGCAGATCACCTTGCTTCTGTATTCGTTCCTGCCGTAAACGGCCTCAATCTGGTATTTACCGGAGGAGCCCACAGCGGCTGCAAGAGTCTTTATGTTTTGAAAGATTCGGACATAAAAAGCACAGCGGATTTGAAAGGAAAGACCGTGTCATTAAGCGACGGCATCGGCAATTCCGACCATAATATCGCCCTTCGTTTTTTCAATAATGACGGTATTAAACCGGAAGAAGTAAAGTACAAGGTCGTAGCCAATGACGCTGTGATTGCCGCTTTGCAGAACAAGGAAGTACAGGGCGCGATGCTTTCCGATATGTTTGCAAGAAAGTTTGTAGACGAAGGACTGATTCGCCCTATTCGCTCTCTTACCACGGACGAGGACTTTAAGGTTGAGCCCTGCTGTGTACAGATTATGAATGGAGATTTCGCCAAGGAGAATCCGATTACGGCAGAGAAGCTGGAGAATGCGGCAAAGGAATGTAGCCATTGGATTGAAAAGAACAAAGAGACCTATGTGGATCTTCTCTTGGAAAAGAACTGGGCAAGCGGAGACAAAGAAAAGGTTCTGGATTTTGCCAATTCCCTGAACTTCGGCATCACGGATTGGCAGACCGAAGCGGCAATGGAGAAAGTGATCAAAGATTATCAGTCTTTCGGCATCCTGGATAAAAACTTAAAGCAGGATGATATCATGAAGAAGTATTGGAAACCGATGCAGTATGCAAATGAAGGCTGTTGCGGAGGCTAGAGCAGTCTTCCCTTTTCCCGCAGAAAATGCTACTCTAATTCTATTCCAGACGGATTAGAGTGAAGAGGGTAGGGAGAAAGAGTGAATCAGATTCTTTTGCTGGCAGGGATTGTGATTATTCTCAGCGTATTTCTGCATAAGCTTTCGACAAAGATAGGAATGCCGGTTTTGCTGGCATTTCTGCTTCTCGGTATGCTGTTCGGCGTAGACGGCATTTTTAAAATTCACTTTGAAAATTTTGCTCTTTCTGAAGCGCTTTGCAGCTTCGGATTAATCTTTATCATGTTTTCGGGAGGCTTTGGAACATCCTGGAAGGAAGCTCGTTATGTGGCAAAGGAAGCCATTCTTTTGTCAAGCTTCGGGGTTGTTCTGACCTCCCTTTTTGTTGCTAAAGGGAAGAAGAGAGAAGCGCGGCATGAAGGTTTTTCAGGGCGAGGATCTCTTCTTTTTTCAATTTCCGGTACGTACCTGCTTTAAGGGTGCTGTCCAGTGTGATGGGACCCATCTCTATCCGCTTTAAGCGCTTGACGATGTACTCCGGAGAGAGGGCGAGAAACATTTTCTTGATTTGATGGAACTTTCCCTCTGTTATGGTGATTTCTATGACGCTTTTCTCCTCTTCGGCATGGAGAATCCGGACAGAAGCCGGAGCGGAATACAAGTCTTTATCGTATTGGATTCCTTCCCGAAGTGGAGCGATGTCCGTATCCGTAAGCTTTTTGGCTATTTCTACGAGATATTTTTTCGGAACATGCTTCTTCGGAGAGAGCAACTGATGCGCAAGGAGCCCGTCATTCATAAGGAGAAGGAGTCCCTCGCTGTCCTTATCGAGTCTTCCGACCGGAAAGAGGTCTTTCCGGTGCGGTTCCGTAATCAGGTCCAGTACGGTTTTCTGTTTTCGGTCTTCGGTGGAGGAAAGCACACCGACCGGTTTATGCATCATGTAATAGGAAAATGCCTCATATTCTACGCTTTCTCCCTTGTAGAGGATATGGTCGCCTTCTTCTACGGAAAAGTGCGCATCGCGAACGATGCTGCCGTTTACTTTCACAAGCTCTTTTCGTATCTCCTTCTTGATATCGGAACGGCTTGCCAGCCCCATATCCGACAGGTATTTGTCCAGACGCATTTTTTCTCTACTTTCTTTTTTCTAATGAGTTTTGTTCGTTTTCCAATGCATTTTGTTCGTTTTCCAATGAGTTTTGTCGTTTTCTAATGCATTTTGTTCGTTTTACGATGCGCTTCTACTCGTTGTCCGCGAGTTTCCTTCGAACGGGAATGCCGTTCACTTCCAGATTATCGGAGACGGGAAGAAGAAGGTACTCTTTTCCGTCGATGATGCGGCTTTCCAGTATGGCGGAAACTTCATTTTTAATCTTGAGTTGCAGATTGTCGGATTGTACTTGCAAGGTATTTTCTACAAGATTTTCCGTGTAAAATGCGGAATCATTCTCACCCAAAGCTTCGTCATACAGGGCGGAAAAGTTTGCGAGTCCTTCTTCTCCTGCGCCGGCATCCTCTAAAAGTTTTTTTACGGTAGACTTGGAAAGGATTTGCTCTTTTTCTTCTTCCTTTCCCTGTTCTTTCAATTCCTGCAAATTTTCCTGCAATGCCCTGATATTTTCAAAAGTACAGTCCTTCTTTAAAACATCCTGCACCAGAGCGGAAAATTGCTGCTTCTGTTCTTTCTCTCCGAAGGGAAGAGAGATGCCGAAGAGCGTTTCACTGAGTTTGTCCAGTTCGCTCTCTCTCTTTTTTGTTCGGTACAAAAGAGAATGGATATCGGACGCCCGTTCATGGAAAGCGGGGTAGAGGAAGGATAGCTCCGGTTTCTGCACGACAAAGTCTTCGGAACGGGCGATAAAGCTGTCTTTCTCCTTATCAAAACAGAGTCCTTCCTTCAAGAGTGTAACCGGGCAGAGGAGGAAAAGGGTGAATTGATACACCGTGTCCGAGGCATCTTCCAGCGTTAAGTTATCCGTGGTTTTCTTGGGTACATCGTAGACGCCGTGTGCAAGAATCAGGAGTTTTTTCCCGGGGACAGGATAATTTTCCCGGATTTCCCGGAAGAAGTTTTCCACCAGGGGATCTTCTTTTAAGGCGGATTCATTTAAACGGTAGAGACTTTCCTGTTTTCCGCCGGTCTCTTCTTCGGCAAGAGGAAATTCTAGGGTGTAGAGTTCTCTTCCGAATTTGCCGGAAAGAGCGCGCTTGAAAAGTTCACAATATTTGAAAGTTTCCTCCTCATCCAGGGAAAAGAAAGAATCGGAGAAGCGGGAAAGAATCTCCCCCTCTTCACTGATAAAGCAGGTTCGGAGCCGGTCAATCCGACAGTCGTCTTTCTTAAAGCATTTTTTAATCTCGTTGATTCCTTTTTTATCCATTCTGCGCTTTTCCTTTCTCCTCGATAACGATGATTTTGCCCTACAATATACCATAGCTTTTCCTTGAACGCCTCTCTTTTTCGGTTTTTAAAAAATTATAAAACAGAACAAAAAAGATATTTTTAAAAATATTTTCAAAAGCACTTGACAGAAAGACGGAGATAGTGTTTGATGATGGCGTAATTCGAACTAATTCCCACGAATAAATCACGAGAGAAAGTGTATCTAGGGTTCCGGTCAAGCTGGTCCGAGCGATACACATACTGCGAAGCGGTATGACACCTTAGGGATAAAAGCCCCGGAGGTAGGTTTCACTTGAAGCCTACTTCCGAGGCTTCATTTATTTCTTGGAGAACCATTTCAGTGAGTTTAAGGAGGAAATTATGCAGAAGATTTACACCGGAAAAACAAAGGATGTTTTTAAACTGGAAGACGGCAACCTGGTTTTAAAGTTTAAAGACGATGTCACCGGAGAGAACGGCGTTTTTGATCCGGGGGCAAATGCCGTTGCGCTGACCATTGAGGGCGTTGGAAAAGAAGATTTGCGATGCAGCAGGTATTTCTTTGAGCTCTTAAGAAAGCACGGGATAAAGACCCATTATGTGGATTCGAACGTAGCGGAAAATACGATGACCGTACTGCCCTGTGAGGTCTTTGGAAAAGGACTGGAAGTCATTGCCCGCTTTATTGCAACCGGCTCTTTCGTTCGCAGGTACGGGGCATACATAAAGGACAAAACGGTGCTTCCCGAGACTTTCGTAGAAGTGACTCTGAAGGACGACCAAAGAAATGACCCGCCGATTTCGAAAGATGCTTTGGCTATACTCGGGATTCTGACGAAGGAAGAGTACAAAGAGCTGAAAGAAAAGACCAAAGAGATTACCGGAATCATCAAAGAGGAATTGGCGAAGAAGGGCTTGACCCTCTATGATATCAAGTTGGAATTCGGAAGGCACAACGGGGAAGTTATTTTGATCGATGAACTATCCGGCGGAAATATGCGTGTTTTTGACGGAGACCGTTATGTAGAACCCTTAAAGTTATATTCGTATTTGGAAAAAGGAACTGTATAAAAGAGGAAATGAAGGAACAGAGTTCCCCTGTACAGGTTCATATCGGGAGTCTTCCCGAGAAGGCCTGTACAGAGACCTGTCCGAGCTCTCTTTTTACAGTTCTTTTCTTGTCGTGTCATTGTGTCCGCCAGCCATTTGAAAGGAGAAATATGAAAGTAGCTTTGATTATGGGAAGTATATCCGATGAAGAAATCGTAAAAAAGTCTGCCGCTGTTTTGAAGGATTTTTCCGTGGACTACGAGTGCCGTGTGATTTCGGCTCATCGTTCCTTGGGGCTTGTACTGGATTACGTGGAAAGTATGGAGCAGCAGAAAATCGATCTGATTATTGCCTTTGCCGGAAAGGCGGCACACCTTGCCGGCGTGCTTGCGGGACTGACCATCAAACCCGTGATCGGCGTACCGATTCAGTCTTCTTGCCTGGATGGTATGGATGCTTTGCTTAGTACGGTGCAGATGCCGAAAGGGGTTCCGGTTGCCACCGTTGCCATCAACGGTGCGGAGAATGCGGCTATTCTTGCTATAGAGATGCTGGCTCTGTCCAATCCGGATTTAAGAGAGAAACTCAGACAGTACAAGGAAGAAATGAAACGATCCGTTCAGGAGATGAACGAACGGGTTTCTCTCTAGGAGGTGCGGTGTGAGCGGACTATGCGGCATTTTTTCTTTCGATAAAAAAAACGATATTACCGATCTCCTGGAGGTGGGGCTCTATGCCTTACAACACAGGGGACAGGAAGGCTTCGGTATTACCACCATGGAGGGACAGAGAGTCTGCGAATTAAAGCGAAAGGGTTTGGTTTCGGAGGTATTGAATCAACAGATTATCGAAGATATCAACGGTTCTTCCGGCATCGGTTTTGTGAAGTATCTCTTTTCCCACAATACCAAATATGAGCCGATGATGCCCTTTGTGTATCAGACAGACCATGGCAATTCCATGATTGCTCTGGACGGCACAATCTTAAACCGGAATTTTAATTTCTGTGAGCTTGTGAATAAAATCAACGGTCCTCTGGAAAGTTTTCAGGACTATATGGAAAGCTTAAAGGGAACCTATAATCTGATTTACATTGATGAGGGGAAAATGCTCCTTGCCAGAGATCCTTATGGTGTGAAGCCCCTCTGTCTCGGGAAGTGGAAGGATACCTTCATTGCCGTTTCCGAGAGCTGTGCCTTGGATGCGATGAATGCGGAGTTTTTAGAGGATGTGGAGCCGGGAGAGGTGATTCTCGTAGAGAAGGGAGACTATTCCGTTCATCGTTTTTCGCAAAAGCCCCATCATCTCTGCCTCTTTGAGATGATTTATATCGCCCGTCCCGACTCCGTACTTGACGGAGTGAGCGTTTATCAGGCGCGCTATAAGACGGGAGAGCGGCTCTATCAGGAGTGTCCGACAGAGGCGGATATCGTTATCGGCTCTCCGGATTCCGGTTTGATTGCCGCGAAGGGCTATGCGAAGGCATCGGGGATTCCCTTTGTGGACGGCATTTTAAAGAATCGTTACATTCAAAGAACTTTTATCAAGCCGACGCAGGAAGAAAGGGTCAGCAGTGTCAAAATCAAGTTAAATGCGATTAAAGAAAACTTGCAGGATAAGCGGGTCATTCTGGTGGATGATTCCATTGTCCGCGGGACGACCATGAAGAGAATCATCAAGATCTTAAAGGATGCCGGGGCGAAAGAAGTCCATATTCGGATAGCCAGTCCCAAGGTGGTTTCCAACGATATCTATGCCATTGATATTCCGAAAAACGAGCAGCTGATTGGCTACAACAAAACGGTAGAAGAGGTTCGGGACTATATCGGCTGTGACAGTCTCTATTATCTGAGTCTGGAGGGGTTGGAAGATTGCTGCGGCAATAAGGGCTATTATGAAAAATATTTTACAGGAGTGGATATTTTCCAAGAGGAGGCGGTATGGCACTAAGCTATAAGGAGGCGGGAGTCGACAAAGAGCAGGGTTATAAAGAGGTGGGACTGATTAAAAAGTTCATCAAAGAGACCTATACTCCCGGTGTTTTATCGGATTTGGGGGGCTTTTCAGGTCTGTTTTCCTTGGAAGAGGAGAAGCTTTCCCATCCTGTCCTGGTATCCGGTACAGACGGTGTCGGAACGAAAGTGGTACTCGCGCAGAAGCTCGATAGACACAAGACCATCGGGATTGACTGTGTGGCAATGTGCGTGAACGACATCCTTTGTCAGGGAGCAAAACCCTTATTTTTCTTAGATTATATTGCCTGCGGAAAACTCCATGCAGAGAAGATGGCAGGGATTGTGGAAGGGGTTGCGGAAGGTTGTAAAAGAGCCAGTGCAGCTTTAATCGGAGGGGAAACGGCGGAAATGCCCGGGGTGTACCGGGAGGAGGACTATGACCTTGCCGGATTTGCTGTGGGAATTGTAGAGCGGGAGAAGATTATTGACGGCAAGCAGAAAGTGAAGGAAGGGGATAGCATCCTGGCACTGCCCTCTTCCGGAATCCACAGCAACGGCTTTTCTTTGGTTCGAAAAATTATTTTTGACAAGATGCATTTTGACTTGGAAAAGGAGCAGCTTTCCGGCAAGTCTTTGGCAGATGTTTTACTCACGCCCACTCGCATCTATGTTCGGGAAGTGCTTCCGGTGCTTAGTGCAGTAGATGTGCACGCCATGGCGCACATTACCGGAGGAGGACTCCCGGAGAATCTCCCCCGGGTTTTACCGGAGGGATTTTCTGCGCTTATCGACGAAAGCGCTTTACCTCGCCTTCCTATTTTCAGCAAATTACAGGAGTGGGGAGAATTAAGTCGGGAGGAAATGTTCGGCACCTTCAATATGGGAGTAGGCTTTACCCTCTTTGTCAGGAAAGAGGATGAGAAGAAAGTTTTATCCATGCTTCCGGATGCACGGCGAATCGGAGAAGTGGTGAGAGGAAAGGGAGAAGTGACCATTCAGTAGACGCCGAAGAAGTGACAATTGAATAGACGCCGGAGGACTTCCGGTATTTAATATGTGGGAAAAGGTGGACTATGGATAAACGTATTTTTGTACGAAAGAGAGAGCAGTACCGGCAGGAAGAGGAAAAACTGGAAGAGGAATTGTTCCGCAGCCTTTCTATCCCTGTGAAAAGCGCGGCCATTTATCAGATCTATGATGTGTATTCTATTGAAGAAGAAGTATTGAAACGGGCGGAGCAGTCCGTGTTTTCCGAGGTGATGGTGAACGAAGTTTTCGAAGAGCTGCCCCTTCAGGAAGGCTTTTATTTTGCCTATGAAACCTTGCCGGCACAGTTTGACCAGCGGGCAGACAGTGCGATGCAGTGTATTCGGCTCCTGGATACGGAAAGTAAGGCATTTGTGCGCTCCGGAACCTTGCTTGTATTTGACCGTGCTCTCAGTGCTTCGGAGTTGGAGAAGATTTCCCGGTATTTGGTGAATCCCATTGAGTCCCAAGAGAAGGACATGTCCATTCTTTCTTTCTCACCGGATGCAGAAAGAAAAGAAATGCGGGATATGAGCGGTTTCCGGAGGCTCAGCACAGAAGCGCTTGCTGCTTTAAAGACAGAGATGAATCTTTCCCTTCTGATGGAAGACCTCCTCTTTATTCAGGAATTTTACAGAGGAGAAGAAAGAGACCCAAGCGAAACGGAGCTTTACGTTCTGGATTGCTACTGGAGCGACCATTGTCGGCACACGACCTTTGAAACGGTGCTGGATAAGATTTCCGTGGAGTCTAAGCATTTTCAGAAGGAAATGGAAGAGGCCCTGCAGGAATATCTAAGTCTTCGAAAAGAACTGGGGACGGAGAAGCCCGTTACCCTTATGGATATGGCGACCATTGTAGGTAAGTATCATCGAATCATTCTAAAGGATCAGACCGTGGAAGTCAGTTCCGAGAACAATGCCTGTTCCTTCTTTACGAGCGTCACGCGCGATGGAAAGGAAGAGCAGTGGCTCATTCAGTTTAAAAATGAAACCCACAATCATCCGACGGAAATTGAGCCCTTTGGGGGAGCCAGTACCTGTATCGGTGGCGCCATTCGAGACCCCTTATCCGGACGGAGCTTCGTTTATCAGGCGATGCGGATCAGCGGAGCGGGAAATGTCCTGGAAGGGCGGGAGAAGACGCTTCCCAATAAGCTTCCTCAGGCGGAGATTTCGAAGAAAGCCATGCAGGGCTATTCCTCTTACGGAAATCAAATCGGCCTTGCCACGAGCTTTGTACGGGAGTTGTA
>JABZIV010000021.1 GCA_015258095.1 Lachnospiraceae bacterium | reverse complement strand
ATTTTACAATCTTTTTTATAATGATATTTTAAGAAACTATCTAAAAGATAGTAGTAAAGCTATTGATTCTTTTATCAAGAATATTGAAAATGATTTTAGAGAAAATAAATTGCCCTGACGACCTGGACAATTTGTCCACGGAAGAACTCTCTGCCCTTTCTCAGGAAATCCGGCAGTGTCTAATCCAAAAGCTCAGTAAAACCGGCGGTCACGTCGGATCAAACCTGGGTGTAGTCGAGCTCACCGTTGCCCTGCATAAAGTCTTCCATTCCCCGGTAGATAAGATTCTTTTTGACGTATCCCATCAGTGCTATACCCATAAAATTCTAACCGGAAGAAAGCAGGCTTTTCTTGAGGAAGCCCACTTCCATGATGTCACCGGGTACAGCAATCCGAAAGAAAGCGAACATGATTTCTTTCCGATGGGACACACCTCCACCGCCATCAGCCTTGCCGCAGGTTTCATGAAAAGCAGAGACCTCCGCGGCGGTAAAGAGAATATCATTGCCGTGATAGGAGACGCTTCGCTGGATGGCGGAGAAGCCTTCGAAGCCCTGAATTATCTTAGTGAATTACACAGTAAAGTGATTATCGTCATAAACGACAACGATATGTCTATCCCGGAAAATTACGGAGGCTTACACGGTCTCCTGAATACGCTGAAGGAGAAAAACGGAGAGGTTCCTCATAACTTCTTCCGCTCTCTCGGTCTGGAATACCGTCTTGTTCGTAACGGGCACGATATGGAAGCGCTCATCAAAGCCTTTTCAGAAGCGAAAGACAGCGAGAAAGCCGTAGTGATTCACTGCTGCACACAAAAAGGAAAAGGATATTCCTTCGCGGAAAAAGAGCGGGAAAAATGGCACTGGGCGAAGCCTTTCGATATTGCGAGCGGAGAATTCCTCTCGAACGTACCGAAGGAAAACTACGGCGCCCTGGTTGCAGAGCATCTCCTGACAAAGATGAAGGAAGACCCGAAGGTCGTGGTTGTTGCCGCTTCTACCCCCCTCTGCTTCGGCTTTCATGCGGAAAACAGAAAGAAGGCGGGAGCGCAGTATGTGGACGTCGGCATCGCAGAACAGAATGCCATTAGTATGACTGCCGCCCTCGCAAAAGACGGGGCAAAACCGGTTTTTGCCACAAACAGCACCTTTTATCAGAGAGCGTATGACCAGATTGCGCAGGAAATGGCACTCGGAGAATGCCCCGCGACGCTTCTTCTTTCCCATGCTTCGGTTTGGGGACACACGAACGATACGCATGCCGGTTTATATGATATGGCCCTCTTGCAAACGATTCCGAAGCTCTACTATCTTGCACCGACGAATCTCGAGGAATACCTTGCCATGCTCGACTGGAGCTTAGAGCAGAAGGAGCGCACCGTCGCTATCCGTATTCCCTGGACCAAGGTAAACCGCGCGAAAGGCGCAGTGAAAAAAGACTATGCGAAAGTTGCCTATTCCGTTACGGAGTGCGGAAAAGAGGTCGCTATCCTTGCCCTCGGCAGTTTCTATCAACTGGGAGAAAGGGTCGTGGAATTACTGAAAGAGCAGGGTTTGCAGCCCACACTCATTAACCCGCAATTTATAAACGGAGTGGATGAAGAGGTACTACAGGACTTAAAGAAAGAGCATCGCCTGCTTGTCACTCTGGAAGACGGCATCCTGCAAGGCGGATTCGGAAGCAAAATCGCGCAATTCTACAGTATGGATACCCTAAAAGTCATGAACAAAGGCTTTTCTACTCCTGTTCCGGTGACCTACCGTCCGGAGGAATACATGGCGGAGAACCGTCTGCTTCCGGAGCAAATCGCGGAAGATATCCGAAAAGCACTGTAGTACATAGATAAAGGAATCCCTATGAAGTTAAATAAAATAGAAAGAGCTGAGCTCACAAGATACATCGAAGAGAACAATTTTGATCAGGAATTACAGGGGAAAACGATTCTCCTCACCGGGGCAAAGGGACTGGTGGGAACCGCACTGACAAAGTGGATTTTACTTCAAAACGAAGTGAAAAAGAGCAATACGAAAATCCTTGCCTCCACCAGAAATCCGGAGAGCATTCCGGACTATATCGAAAAAGGGGATGCCATTCTCTACATTCCGCACGGAAAAGAGCGGGAATACGGAGAACAGGCGGATTACATCATCCATGCCGCCTCTCCCACCGGAAATGCCTATCATATGCAGTATCCTCTGGAAACGTTCCGCACGAACGTCGACGGAATGGAGGATCTGTTAGAAATTTGCCAGAAGAAGAACGATACGATTCTGCTTTATCTTTCCTCGGAGGAAGTCTATGGCTTACCGTCCGATGAGCATCCCCTGGTTTTTGAAGACAGCGTCGGTGCAATCGACAGCCTGAATCTCCGAAGCTGTTATCCGCTCGGGAAGAAAGCCTGCGAGTTTCTCTGCTTCGCTGCCGCGAAAGAATATGGTTTGCAGACGAAGATTATCCGTCCCACGGTGATTCACGGTCTCTTCCAGCGTTACGAAGAAACCCGTGTGGTAAATGAAATTCTGCGCTGTCTCGTAGAAGAAAGAGACTTACACATGAAGTCGGACGGACTGACAAAAAAGTGTATGCTTTATGCCTTGGATGCTGTAGCGGCAATCCTCACGGTTCTCCTAAAAGGAAAAGCAGGGGAGGCCTACAACGCTTCCAACCCGGACACTTTTCTGTCCGTACGGGATCTCGCGAGCCATGTCTTTGCAACCTTCAATCCGAAGCTGAAGCTGGTATTTGAGAATAATGCAGCCAGTGCGGACGGTTTCCTTCCCCACCGAAGCATCGTGCAGGACTGCACAAAACTGAACGCGCTCGGATGGAAAGCGAAAGCGGATATCGACCAAATCTATAAGGTCGATTTGGCACGTTTTCAGGAGCAATCCGTCTAAGAAATCTTTTCTTTTAAAGAAGGAAAAGGTTATAATAAAAAGGACTTATAGAGAGGAGGCGCTTTGCCCCTCTCTATTGTTTCTATTTCCCGCTTTTTCAGGTAAAATAACGGTAAATCCGCTGCAATGCGCTTTGACCGTTATTTTTTTATATCCCGGCATACTCGGGAAACAAATGATACCAGAAATAGAAAGGAACAATCCATGCAAAACGAAACGCAGGATGCAAAAAGACTCTACTTTAATTCCGATTACCTTGCAGGATGTCACGAGAAAATCCTGCAAAAGCTCGTTGAAACCAATCTCCAAAAGGAGCCGGGCTATGGCAGTGACTGCTTCACACACTCCGCCAAGGAGAAGATTCTCCGCGCGTGCGGCTTAAAAGACGGCGAGGTTTTTTTCCTTGTCGGAGGAACACAGACCAACGATACCGTTATCTCTACGATCCTTCGCCCTTATGAAGGGGTATTTGCGGCAGAAAGCGGACATATCGCAACGCATGAAGCAGGCATCATCGAAGTGCACGGTCATAAGGTACTTACCCTTCCCGGACACGAGGGAAAGCTCCATGCGGAAGAGATTCGGCGCTATATGGTGCATTTTCATCAGGACGCGAGCAGCACGCACATGGTACAGCCGAAACTCGTCTACCTTTCCCAGCCTACAGAACTGGGTACCCTCTACTCCCTGAAAGAGTTGGAAGAAATCAAGGCGGTTTGTCAAGAAAACGATCTCTATCTTTTCATCGACGGTGCACGTCTCGCTTACGCTCTCGCCTGCAAGGAAAATGATGTTTCTCTTCCCGATCTCGCAAGACTCTGCGACGTCTTCTACATCGGCGGCACAAAATGCGGTGCCCTCTTTGGAGAAGCGGTCGTCGTGCCGGATAAAGGAAAGTTTTCCTTCTCCCCTACGACCATCAAGCAGCACGGCGCCTTGCTTGCGAAAGGCAAGCTCCTCGGGATTCAGTTCGATACGCTGTTTACCGATGATTTATACACGAAACTGGGCAGACACGCCCTTGTCTTTTCCGACAAGATCCGAGAAGCCGTGAAAGAAAAAGGAATCCCTCTTTTGGTCGATTCTCCTACGAATCAGATTTTTATCATCGTAGAGAAAGCGGAAGCGGAGCGAATCGCAAAGAAAGCGGAACTTGCCAACTGGGACAATCTGGAAGACGGTCGTTCCGTGCTCCGAATCTGCACCAGCTGGTCAACTGAAGAAGAAGATGTCAAAAAATTACTGGAAATCCTTTAAAAGAGAGACGATATCACACGCTTTACAAGCGATACTCGTTATGAATCAAAAAAAGGCATCGCGTCCCTACCTAACGCAATGCCTTTTCTCATTTTACAAGTTATACCTGTATATTGCTACTCACATAGCCACATACCCTGCATAGTTTGATCTTATCGCCCTACGCTGCCAGGAGTCTATTATCTAAGTAAGGATAATACACCCTGCGGCTGCTGGTTAGCCTGTGCAAGCATAGACTGTGCAGCCTGGTTAAGAATGTTGTTCTTTGTGAATGCAGCAATTTCCTTAGCCATATCTGTATCACGGATACGAGACTCAGCAGCAGTCATGTTCTCAGAAGTTACCTTCAAGTTGTTGATGGTGTGCTCAAGACGGTTCTGTGCAGCACCGAGGTTAGCTCTGTGCTTAGAAACCTTATCAATAGCAGTGTTCAACTTCGTGATAGCTGCGTTAGCCTTCGAAACGGAAGTTACAGAGATATCACTGATGGCCAGCTTTGAAGCAGTAAGACCACTTACAGCAACCGTAAGGATTTCTCCGGAAGTCGGTCCAACCTGAAGTGTAATAGCCTTAGATACAGCGCCAGCGATCGGCTTAATTCCGTTGTAATCCGTAGTATCAGCAATTCTGGTGATTTCCTTCTTCAGCTCCTCAACCTCGGACTTGATAGAAGTTCTAGCTGTAGAGTTGTATGTTCCGTTAGCTGCCTGAGTGGACAGGGTAACCAATCTCTGAAGCATGTTGTGTGTCTCAGTAAGAGCACCTTCAGCAGTCTGAATCAAACCGATACCATCCTGAGCGTTCTGTGTAGCCTGATCAAGACCATTGATCTTGGAACGCATCTGCTCGGAAATAGCAAGACCTGCAGCATCATCAGCAGAACGGTTGATTCTGTAACCGGATGAAAGTTTCTCTAAGTTCTTCTGAGAACTTGTAGAGTTCATCGAAAGGTTTCTGTAAGCGTTGTTAGCAGCAATATTGTGTTGAATAACCATATAAAATTTCCTCCTATTAGGCGACTTATTGATCGCTATGTACCGTTTTTATTTTTGGCGGCCATAGAAATCCGTCCTATTCAGAGAACCTCCCTGTCCTCACTCCACACTCCCCTTTGCCGGCTTAGAAGAGGTAGATTTTTTTGCCTATACTAAGATTTCGTCCGGGACGGAAATTATATAAGTTTTTATTCCCACAAGTTTGTTTATATTATATATAAATGTAATTTATTGTTATGGCAGCCTGTTGTAGTCCTCGTCGCTTACCGCTTCACACCACTCCACACTGCTGTTCTCTCCGGGAAGTTCTTCCGCAATATGCTGGAACCAGCTGTCGGACGCCGCGCCATGCCAGTGCTTTACATGCGCCGGAATGAAGACCGTGTCTCCCGCATGAAGCTCTCTCGCTTCTTTTCCCCATTCCTGATACCAGCCTCTTCCATAAGTACAGAGTAGAAGCTGTCCGCCACCGCGATCCGCGCGGTGCACGTGCCAGTAGTTCCTTGCTCCCGGGGTAAATGTCACATGGAAGGCATTGATCTGTCCGAGGCTGAGTGTCGCAAGATAACTCTTTCCGACAAAATAGTCCTGATACGCTGTATTCTCCTCTCCCAAAGGGAAGGGAGCGAGATGCTCCGGAATTGCCGTAATCCGCTTACTGCTGCTGTTCGGGTTCCGATCCGCAATTCTTCTATGTTCCGAAATAGCGGTTCTCTCTTCCGTAATCGCCGGTCCCTCGCCATAAATCTCTTCAATAAGAGGAAAGGCGCTCCAGGCTTTCGGCCAACCGCAGTAGAATGCAAGCTGCGTAATGATTTCCACCACTTCTTCTTTCCGAATGCCATTTTCCTTCCCGAGAGCAAGATGACTCTTTAACTGCGGATACTGCCCTGCGGTGAGCAGGGACGCAATCGTAATCATACTTCTGTCTCTCAGGGAGAGCTCCTTCTCTCTTGCCCAAACTTCCCCGAAAAGCACATCATCGTTTAATGCGGCAAATTGCGGAGCGATTCTTCCAAGATATTCTCTTCCCGCTGTTTGTTTCTTCATCTTTCTGCCTCCTCTATATACACTTTGCTTTCTTTTTTCTATACTACATTTTTCTATATTACATTTTTTCTATATTACATTTCTTCTGTACTACATTTCTTCTGTACTACATTTTTTCTGTACTTCAATTCTTTTCTATCGCACTCCTTATTTCTTTTCTATTATACTCCTTTTGTATATTATACTCCTTCTGTAAATAAGATGTCGGAGGCTCTTTCTACCCCACCTGTTCAAAAGAAAAAACGAGTATCGCACGAACGACACTCGTTAGAATAAAGCTGCAAAGGAACAAAAATTCTTTTTACAGTACAGCAACAAAACCACTTTGCTATCTTACAGTCCCTTACCCTATTCTTCTATAGAAGGTTAAGCTTTCTGAAGAATACAGCCTAATCAATTTAAAAATATTAATGCCAGAAAAACCAGATAAAGAGATAGCCTGTCAAAACTGCCACAAAGGTGAAGGGAATCCCGATCTTCATAAAATCCGAGAATTTCACCGTGTAACCGTTCTGCTTCAACATCCCGACTGCCGTGATATTTGCACTGGCTCCAATCGGAGTAATATTCCCCCCGAGGGTCGCACCGGAAAGAAGCCCGAAATACAGGAGATAGGGCTCGATACCAAGCAACTGACTGATGCCCGTAATGATCGGAAGCATGGTCGCCACGTACGGAATATTGTCGACAAAAGCGGAGAAGAGCACGGAACCCCAAACGATAATCGTGTACAGTAAGAAAAGATTCTTTCCTCCCACCTTCGCTATTCCGTTTGCGACCAAATCGATGACGCCGACATCCGTAATGCCCTGAATGACAAGGAACAGGCCGAGCAGAATACAGAGGGTTTCAAAATCAATCGAGAGGACGGACTTCTTGATATTTTCCGGCATTTTCTTCATCTGCAAATCCACGAGCATACAAATCACCGCAATGACACAGCAGATGATTCCGTTGATGGTACTCGGTGTATTCGGAATAAAGGACGCGATAATCAGGCATACTACTACTGCACAAAGAGCGATTGTCGGAAAGATTCCTTCGACTTCCGTCCTTTCTTCCGCCGTAACCTTCTGATTAAACGAGTGAAAAAGGAAGAGCATAACCGGCACCGTAAGGAGTGCACCGAGCTCCACTGCCCAGAAGATTCCGGGACGCCCGTGCATAAAGAAAAACTGCATGAAGTTCATCTTCGCATAAGCGCCGAGCATGATGGAAGTCGTATCCCCCACCAGCGTCGCCGCTCCCTGTAGATTCGAGGAAACGGCAATCGCAAGGAGCATGGAAACCGGACTGATTTTTAACTTCTTACATATCGCAAGGCCGACCGGTGCAATCATCAGCACCGTCGCCACATTGTCAATGAAGGCGGAAACGGCACCGGCAAAGAGAGACATCAGGATAATGACCCACTTGACCGTAGAGCACTTGTCCAGAATCAGCTCCGCCAGGCGATTCGGCATCTTTGACTCGATAAAATAATATACGATGACCATGGTGCCCCCGATCATCATGATGACATTCCAGTTGATGACGGAGAACCAGTACAGCGGATTCCTTTTCAAGATGCCGAAAAGAACAAAAAGCACCGCGACTGTCCAGATGGCATAAAGCCTCCACTCCGTTTTCGCAATCATCACGACATACATCAAAGTGAAGAGCACAATCGCAATCATTTGTAAATTCATTCTTATCCCCTAACCTCTATTTAAAAATCTTATGCTTGAAACGGAAGCTTCAAAATAATCTTCGTGTACTGTTGCTCCTCCTTCGAATGCGCACCGGGTCTATGCCCGTCCCAGGGAAAAGCAGCCCAGAACATTCCTTTTCCGATCTTCATCTGATGGGAAAAATCGCCTGTATAGCGCGCAGCGTCTTTTTCCGCATTATACGGAACCGTTTCCGTAAGGCTCTCTAAAGTATCCCAGGCGATTTCTTCCGAACCCTCTTCTATAATCTGTACATCGATATACTTCTTATGTGCTTCATACGTTCCATCGGCAAAGAGCTTCGTGCTGCCATTTTCCACCTTAAAGAATCCGCCCTCAAAGTCATATCTTCCCGGTGCAAACGCTCCCTTTTCCTTCAAATCGGAAATCGCCTTCATTCCCTTCTCCAGATTGGGAAGAATCGGTGCATAAAACGAAATGTTCTCCAACTTATCGATAATCATAAACTGCCTCCTTATTTCTCCTGAACGTAAACTTTCTCACTATCAAAAAAGTACCTTCCTTCCTGTACAGCCTATAGTACAGAAAGGAAGGTACTTTAGCAAGTTCTATTCCATTGTATTAACATCACTTTTCATAATGCCCTCTACATGAAACAATAAGTAATTCACCGGAGACAATGGTAAAAACGAGTCTATTCTCCTTATCAATCCTTCTGCTCCAGCCATCACGATATCTTAAGGGTTCAAATAATCCTCCCAGGCTTCATCGGACCATATCTTTCTCATCTTAATCCTCAATCAATTCGTGTACAGTGCCTTTGCCTTCCAACAATTGTTTAAATCCTCTCTCCAGTTTATCCAAATACCGTGCATTTCGTAATTCTTTTTCCATCTCATTAAACTGCTCCAGGCTTAAAACAACTACATTTTTGTCTTCTTTTCGAGTAATAATGATTGTCTCTCCATTATCCGTGGCCAGATCGCAGTATTCCTTTAAATTGTTTCGCATGGTCGTATAGTTTACCGCTATCATAAAAGCACCTCCATTCCTGTACAGTCTATTGTACAGAAACGAAGGTGCCTTATCAAGTCTTCTTTGCTATTTTCAAAACATTTCACTTTGAAAGAACTTATTCCAAAGTCAGCAGCAGAGCCATCTTAAATCTGCCCTCCGCCTTCACACTGTGCCGTCCGCCTTTCGCAAAATGGAACTGCTCTCCTGCCTGAATCAGATGATCCTTTCCTTCATAATTGATGGTCGCTTTCCCTTCCAAAGCGAATACAATCGCTTCGCCCGGTGCGGCGTGTTCGGAAAGACCTGTTCCCTCGTCAAATGCCATCAACACAAACTTCATTTTCGCATTATGCATGACATCCCTGTTTACGATTTCTCCCGCTCCGTACGGAACCAGCTCCTTCAACTGAAATACTTCTCCCGCCTTTACCGCTTCATTCATGATTTCCTTCCTCCTTATATTGATTTCCGTATACACCGCACCTTTCTCAGTGCACATTCCAACCGGTACGCCTACCTTACAGAGTATGGCATCTCCTTTGGAAAGAACCGGGTTCTCCCCCTCCGCCTTCTCTTCTTCCTTCTGATAAACCTGCAAGTCTCCCTCGTGCAAGAGCAGAAACTTATGCTCCGAAAAAATCTCCGGACTGATATCCGTTTTCCGGTCCAAAGAAAAGATTACGATTGCATTCTCCCCGCCTTCCACCTCTCTGGACACGGTGCAACCTTCTTTGGGCTTACAATCTTCCGCTATGGAAAATACTTTTCCTGCAATCAGCTTCATCCTTCCTCCTTTCCTATGCCTACACTTTAGCATAAGGAGGGAAAAATAGTGTTGCAAATATCACATTCTCCTTTTTGGCAAAATGCCTTTTCAAATTCCCCTACAAAGAAGGGAGCAAACGCTGCACCCTGTTTCTCCCCGGTGCGAAGCGTCTGCTCCCTTTTCTTTATCTTATCTTTTCTTTCCTTTTTACTTTTTCGGTTTTACTCTTCGTTTTTTACTTCTCTTCCGCTCTCTTACTGAGAACAACGTAGCCTGCAAGAGAAAGTACGGACAGACCGAAGAGAGATGCCCAAAGTCCCGCAAAATTGTAGTCTCCTGTGCTTACCTTTCCTCTTGTAGAAAGGTTCTTTGCTACAGGACGATTCTCTCCGAGAACCTCCCCTTTCTTTGCGACAGCTACCGTATTCTCTGCTGTAACCGGTGTCGGACGGTTCTCTCCCAGAACTTCACCCTGGTTAGACGGTGTCGGACGATCCTCACCCAGTACATTTCCCGGCTGAGACGGTGTAGAAGGATTCACAATCGGTGTTCTGCTTCCGCCATTGCCGCCATTTCCACCGTTACCGCCATTGCCCGGGTTAACAGGCTGTACGGGATTTACCGGTGTAATCGGAGTAACGGTATGCTCCTTATCTGTAAACTTAACTGTCAAGGAAACCTTGTCATTATCCTGACCGGCAACCTTGTCACGACCGGCATCATTCTGGATAGCGCCCCATGTGTAGGCAGCATCTCCCCATCCTCTAGCTCCCAAGCTGGCTTTCATATATCCAACCAAGGTTCCATTAATGGTTCCCTCCGTCGTTGTCGTGGTAGTGGTTGTTACTTCTGTAGCTGTTTCTGTAGATTCACTTGCCGACTGTTTATTGCCATTGGCAGAATTAAGTTGAACTCCGGTCATTATAAGTTGAATCTTTTGTGCGGAATTTCTGACGATTTCTCTTAAATTGCCAAAAGTACTTGTTTTGTAAGTTTCTTTATTTTTATAGGTACCATCTGCATTCTTTTTATTCTCATCAGGATACGTTCCGGCATATTCTCCAGCATTATCTTTCGCAGGATTAAAGAAAAAACGCTTAAATGAATGTCTAAAATTCTCGACAGTACTCACTGTATAATTCTTTCCGTCTTTTCCTTTGATAATTGTTGTACTATATAAATCCGGTCCATTTCCATTCTTCCCATACGTTGTTTTAAACGGTGTAATATTCGATAAATCCAAATCCATCGCAATACTTACTTTGTCCTTAGCAAAAGTTGAGTTTGCATAATTAATGCGGAAAATCATACGATTTCCATCAGAAGCACTTAGTGCATAATGTTTTTTTGCATCATCTAAGTCTGTAGGAAGATGGAAGCTTCCGTCAAGCTTATCTCCCATCGTAAAAGTAGCGCGAAGCCCGGTTTCCAAATCATTCACATAAGTATCCTTTGCATTGTTTTCCGCGCTCTTATCTCCTACCTTCTCCGATGCAAGAATGGCATTCGTAACCGCGGAGACATCCAAATCCGCCTTTAAAGAGTATGTCTTTCCACTCTCTACGTCGTGTGCAGCAATCTCAGTGGAATCAAAATTCCCGGCACCTTGTTCTTCTTTATCTTCTTTAATGGAAAGATCTCCTTTCATGACAAGGTCTCCGCTCTCCTTATTTGCATACTCTGTTCCATTAAATTCGCTAGACTTAACAGAAAGCTCTGTCTTATCTTTTACATCATCAGGAGTGATTTCAAAGCTAACTCCATCCGCATTGATTTTCGTGCCTTGAAAATCATCCTTATTTACCACATTATTCACTTCATTCGGCACAGTAGTTGCCGGATCTGCTGCCGGCTCTGTAACGGTAACCGGTGCTGCCGGTGTAGCAGCAGTTGTTGCAGCCGGAGTTGTTGTTGTGCTTGCTGCGGATGCGGAAGCTGCTCCGCCAGCTGCTGTAGTTTCTGTACTACTTGTTGCTCCTCCTGCTGCACTTACCGGTGCCGACACTGCTGTACTTGCAGTTCCCTCTTCCGCTCTTACTGTCATCGGGCTTACTGCAATCGTTCCTGTTACAGCGAGTGCAGCTACTTTTAATCCTAAATTCTTTCTTCTCATGTCTTCTCTCCTCTATCCATTATTGATTTGATTGATTTGATCCCATAGTAGCTACTCTCTTCTCCCTGAATTCGTCCTATGGTTCTCCTTAAACTTTCGCTATCCTACAATCTAAAAATTAAGAAATCAACATAAATATAGAGGATTAATTGTTTTTGCTTTTTCTATTTTAAGAATCTTCTTACAATTTTATAAAATTCTTTATTTATAACAAAACACAATTAAAATTATTCGATTTTTTGTAATTTAAAACATATACATAAGTTTACTTTCTTTTCCCTCTCCTCTTTCTCATTTGACTATCTTTCCGATTTCCTCTTTCTCCCTAAAAAAAGAGGCAGACAGATGTCTGCCTCCTCTCTAAACCTTTTTCTCCGTTTCCTATTCTTCCGACGTATACATTCTCCCACGCCGTTCTCTATCCTTCCGGCGCGAACTCTCTTCCATTTCCAAAAACGAAGCGGCCACAGCCGACACCCTCTTCAAAGTGGCACTTCGCAATGCCGAGATCCACCAGATCCAGTTCATAGTCATTTACTGTTGTTGCCGTTAACACCCCGTCATGGTAATGAAAAAACGGTTTCTGCTTATTCATTGCGCTTGGCGCAAGCGCCACCGCTTCCATCCCTTCTCTAACCCATTTCGGATAAGGCTGCTTTCCTTCAATCCTGCTTAGCCAGTCCTTCTTCTTCGTATGGAAGAGGGAAGTCGTAAGCTTCCCGACCAGTCCCGCATTTCCCGCGTAACCGAGAAGAATGACCGCTTCCACTTGTTCCTCCTCCGGATAAGAAAACTCCTCCCGGTCAAAGGTGCCTCCCACCCAACAGGTCTGCACGCCTTCTCCTTCGGAAAAGAGCAGGAGCTTCTCTCCATAATACCCGATTTTCTCCTTAAAGTACGGAAGTCCCGGATTTCCCTTCAGAAGAAGGAGGCTTCGTACATTTTTGAAAAGGCCGTACGACTTTCCGAAGTGGGAAAAGGCTTTGCTTCCGTCTTCCACAAACTCGATATTGAGCTGGCTCTCCGTGTTCTCCTCAAGAATCTCCGCCTGCAACTTCTCGATAAACCCTTCCGAAAGCGCCTCTCCCGAAAAATGTCGCTGGGACTTCCTCTTCTGAACAATTTCCTTCATTCTTGCTTTTCTTTTGTCCTGTACTGCCAAACTCATGCTAGTCCTTCTTCCATTTCCATATTGCCATCGTAAAAATCAAAATGTAACCGATAAAACTGTAGATATCCGGCACCTCACGGAACACGACGAAACCGAGCAGTGCGGAGAAAATAACCTGACTGTAGTCAAAGACCGAGATTTCTTTCGCCGGTGCATAGGAATACGCCTTCGTCACAAAAATCTGTCCGACCGCCGCGCTGACTCCCGCGCAAAGGAGATACAGAAACTGCATCATCGTAAGGGAAACAAAATGCAGTACGCAGAACGGTAAGATCACAATAAGAGAGAAAAAAGAAAAATAAAACACAATCTGCGCACCGTCTACCCCCCGCATGCCGAGTTTCCGCACAAAGGTATAGGCTGTACCTGCACAAAAGCCGCCGAAGAGACCGACCAGCGCAGGAAGGCCGAGAACTCCCTGCCCCGGCTTCACGACGAAAGCCGCGCCGAGAAGGGCAATCAGCACCGAAACAATCGCTACGATACTCGGCTTTTCCTTCAAAATGAAAATCGACATCACAATCGCAAAAAACGGTGCCATTTTCTGCAAGATACTGGCATCCCCAAGTTTCAGATACCCGATTGCCCAGAAATTACAAACCAGTCCTGTTGTGCCGAAGAGACAGCGTAAAAACAGGGGAAAACGATTGTCCTTCTCTACAAAGAAGGATGCCCCGTCTCTTCGCATGATGAAAAAGGCAATCAACGCCGCAACGGCATTTCGAAACATCGCTTTCTCCATCACCGGCACTTTTCCCGAGAGCTTCACGAAGAAGCCCATCCCGGCGAAGCCTGCCGCAGAGAGAATGATGGCAAGAATGCCCTTTAAACGATTCTCTCTTTCTTTTCCTTTCTCATGTAACGGAGTCCCCTTTTCTCCCATATCCCCTAAATTCCCTTTCCTTGTCGCCCTTCTGTCTGTTGCCTTTTCGTTTCGCGTCGCTTCTCCTATTTTCCGTTTACTTCTTCTTAGCGCCGCTTCCCCTATTTTCCGTTCACTTCTTCTTAGCGCCGCTTCATCCATTTACCGTTTGTAAAATCCGGAATCGCAACGGGCATTCCGCCTAAAGCGATGGATTCCTCCGCCAGCGCGGAAATGCTCATCCAGCTCGCCATATCATACACATCGATAGGCATAGGAAGCCCTTCCTGCAATGCTCTGATAAAATCGGAGAACACAAGGTAATCCATACCGCCGTGTCCCTTCTTCACTCCCGTTTTCAGGTAATCTCTCCAAAGCGGGTGCTCATACTGTGCGCGGAAACGCTCTACATTTCCCCACTGTTTCTTCCATTCGAAATGGTCTTTCGCTCCCTCATCTCCATCCAGGAAAATAGAAGCGTTGTCCTCCATATACATTCCCTTCGTACCCTGCACGGTAAATCCTCTGGAATAGTAGCGCGGTAACGTGGTATCTAAAGTGAGAAGAATGCTCTCTCCGTTACTGCACTTAATGATGGTATTGACCACATCGCCCTGCTGAAAAACGGTATCCAGGAGTGTCCGGTCATCCGGCTTCTTCTCCTGAATATAGGCGTGCAACCCCGCTGCCTTGGATGCCATCGAAGTGAGCGTGAGCATCCGATTTCCTCTGTTCAGATGAAGAATCCTGGCTATCGGGCCGAGCTCGTGGGTCGGATAATTCTCCGTATTCCGATGGATATAGTTATCGAGGCGATAGTGCCGCTTCTCTCGCCCGAAGGAAACCTCTTCTCTCAGGTCATGGCGGTAACCTCCCTCACAGTGCACGATTTCCCCGAGTACCCCGGCTTCCGCCATGTGGTAAACCATCATCTCATCTCTTCCGTAGACGCAGTTTTCCATAAACATAATCGGCGTCTTCGTCTCCTCATAGCAGTCCACGAGTTTCCAGCACTCGGAAATCGAATATGCACCGCCGACTTCGGATGCTACCGCCTTTCCTGCGCGCATCGCGTCCATGGCAATGGCACTGTGCGTCTCCCAGGAAGCACAAATCAGCACGGCATCGAGCTCTTCCATCTGAAGCATCTCTTTATAGTCGGAAAATGTCATGGGTCTCACTCTGCCCATCTCTTCCAGGTCCTTTGCCGTCTCTTCTCTTCTGTCCTCATAGACATCACAGAGCGCGATAAATTCTACATCCGGATGTTCCGAATACACATATTTGACCAGTTCAGACCCTCTTTGTCCAAGGCCGATGACGCCAAGATGAATCTTCCTTCCCATAGCTTCTCCTTTCCCTTCATGCAAGCTTTGATTCTAGCATACTTCCAAAAATTTCGCACTTCTGATTCTTTTAAAATATTTTCTTTGCAAAGATTTCGAAAATTAAGCTTTTTCTTCAAATTGTAGGATTTTCTCCCGGCGAATGCGGGTTTTCCAAAATGAAGTAATTTTTTGAAGGAAGCGCACGGACACGCATAAAAATACCGTGGGAGGCACTGTTTTAAAGAACAGCACCTCCCACGGCATATAAAAGGATGTATTGATTATGAGAAAACTTATTTTATGACCTATCTTGTTTTATGACAAATCTTGTTTTGCGCCTTGTTCTGCGCCCTGTTTTTGTGTCTCTTCTACCCGTTACGGAAGAAGATAGCTCTCGATATTCTGCTCCGCATAAGGGAGGAAACGATAGCTGTTGTACACCGTAGAGGATACCGAATTACTCGATCCCGGGTTCAATACAACTTTTCCGTTTTTCTCCGAAACTTCATATCGTGTTACGCCTTTTGTACGGTCGTTCGGCTCTGTGAGATAGAGTGCGGTGAGCTTCCCGACCCTCGTCCACTCTGCACCGAGAACCAGTGCCGGAGACTTTCTCCCCCCGGAGAATCCGCTTTGTTCCAGGATGAACGGTTCATTGTTTTCGATTCTTTCTTTCGTCCAGGAAGAAAAACTCTCCAAATCCGTGCATTCTCTCTGATCCAGCAGCGCTTCATCCCGGTAATTTTCCGGAATGTTTCCGGAATGCGCAGTCGCGCCGGAAGCGGTTCCCGGAAGCACAGACGCACTGGCTACGGAAGACGCGCTTTGAGCGGATGCCGCTGTAGCGGAAGGCAGAACTGAGGCACTGGCTACAGAAGAAGATACCGCAGCGCTTCCGCCGACTCCTCCTGCTCTTTGGTAGAGTGCGTAGACGGATTCCTGCCCGCCTGCTGCCTTTTCACGAAGGAGGTCGCTCAGCTTATGTACTTTCCCGAAGATGCGAAGGCTTGCGTCCGGCTGATTCTGTACAATCGCTCTTATCTCCGCTTCGTGCGCGCTGAGATAGTAATCCAGAAGGTCCCGCTCCACTGCATAATAGGAAAGGGAGGCAATATAATGCTTCTCTCCGGATACACTTTCTACCTGCTCCGGCGCATTTTCCCGGTCAAGGATGCCGCGGCCCGCTTCATACGGCTTAAAGCCGTAACTGTAGGTTCTCTCCCCTATAATAAGCCTCTTCGTTAAGAAATCACTTTCCTGTAACTGTACGCCTTCGATAAAATGAGACTCTCTTGCTTCCTCTCTTCTCTTTTTCTCTAAGGCAGCTCTCTCCTTCTCTTCTCTTTCTCTCTTTTCTCGCTCCTGTTTCTGAAGTTCCGCCTTCTGTTTCGCTTCTTCCGCATCTTTCCTCTGTTTCTCGAGCGCCGCTCTTTCCTCTATCTCCACTTTTCGTCTTAATTCATTCTGCTCATGGAAAATACGAAGTTCCTCTGCCGAGGAAAAGAGATTGCTTGGGGACGAATAGTATGTGGTTTGCCAGGAAGAGGAACCGCTGCCGGCACTTCCTCTGCTATAACTGCCGCCGCTGCTGCCGGAACCGCCTCCTGAACCGCCGGATCCTCCTGCTGCGCGGAATCCGCCACTACCGGAGCCGCCGCCCGAGCCGCCGGAACCGCCGGAGGAGGCAAGCGGCTTAATAAGAGAGTCGGTCTTTCCTGCCTGAGCGGCTTCTTCCGCTACTTTTCTCTCTTTCTCCGCCGCCTTCTCCTTCTCCACCGTGCTCTTCACACCGAGTTCCGGCTTATAAACGGATTCTCCCTTTTCATTTGCCCATTTTCCGCCGGCAGAAACAAAGTAGCCATCCGGCGTCTTCTCATTCTCCGCCATCTTTCCGGTCGTAGCATCAAAGTAGTAGCAGTAGCCGTCAATCCACTGCCAGCCTTCTGCAAGCTTTCCGAGAGACGCCTCCTTCGTATCCAGGAAATACCACTTTCCCTCCATCTGTACCCAGCCTGTTGCAAGAGTTCCTTTTACCGGGTCAATATAATATTTCTTTCCTTTATCTTCTATCCAGCCTGTTTTCTTCTCGCCATTTTCCCCGAAAAACAACCAGTTTTCACCGCTCTGCACCCATTTTCCGCCGGCATTCTGTTCTTCCGCACGTACAAGAAGCGGAGACAATGCCGTAAGCGCAATAATACTGAAGGGAATGATTCCCTTCCTTCCGAATTTCTTCATTTTTCCTCCTTCTCCAAAGAATCCACAAACTTCTTCCGAAGTACTATTAAGAATTTCGGCATTTTTGCAAATAAGATTATAAAATTTACGTAAATTAATCTGGAAATATCTTCACAGAACCCGGATTATTTTTTCCTTTTAAACAAAATGGAAGAAATGGAGAGCATTTTATAACAAAAAAAGAGCTATAAAACGCTCTTGTGGACACACACTCTTACAAACTGACCGCTCGCAAGAGAAAATGCGCTTTCACAAAATCGATTTTATAGCTCTTTTCTATCGTTACACTTTAATCATGCTTATGCAGGAATTTCAGAAGAACCTCTTTGTACTTCTGCTCCTCATCTGCAAAGCACATGTGACGGGAATACGGGAAAAGCTCCCACTCCGCATCCGGAATGGCATCATACATTAATTTAGCGATGTACGGAGAGCAGAGATCCTCCTCACCGTCGCAAATCAAAGTAGGATAAGCAAAATGATGCAACTTCTCCATATAGTCATAGTCACGAAGACTTCCTGTCGGTGTGAACTCATTGGGTCCCCATCCGGCTACATACGCCTCTCCTCCGGCACGCTTCTTTCTTCTCAAGCACTCCGGATCCTTCTCGGTGAAAGGCCCTGCACAGTAACGCTCCATAAAAGCGGTAATCGCTTCCAGGTAATCCTCCGCATCATAATTGCCGGTTTCTTCCGCTCTCTTGATGGCCTCCTGCTGCTCCTTCGGCATATAGCCGACACGACGCTTCTGCTCACTTTCCCAGATTGCATTGTAGGGAAGTGTACTGGAAAGCACTACGGACTTAATGCCTTTCGGTGCGTAGTCACAACCATAGATAATGGCAAGCATACCGCCCCAGGACTGTCCAAGAAGGTGTACCTCGTCCAGGTGAAGGTGCTTACGAAGGGCGATCAGCTCATTTACCCAGGTTTCCTTCGTCCAAAGCTCCGGATGTCCATCTACATAGGAATTTCCGCAACCGATCTGGTCATACATGATAATCTGTCTGTCATCCCGGTCTGCTAAGTCATCCAGGATTTCAAAATAGTTATGCGTTGACCCCGGTCCTCCATGCAGAAGAAGAAGCGGTGCTTTCTTCGGATTTGCCTCTCCCACAATTCGATAATACGTTTCATAGCCCAAATAGGGCATGGTACCTTCTACAATTTTAGCCATCTTTTCCCCCCCTCATAAATTCAACTCTTCCAGCTTACTCAGCCTTCTCGATTGTGCCGTCTTTCTTTACAACAAGAAGGTCTTTGGTGTAGTGATTCAGTACCTTGCAACCGTCCTCCGTAATGATGACAAGATCCTCTACACGAACACCGATGTTCTCTTCCGGAATATAGATTCCCGGCTCAACGGAGAAGCACTGTCCAACCTCGATGATTTCTTCATTTACAGAGGAAACATCGCCGACCTCATGGTCTTCAATGCCGGCAGAATGTCCTGTTCTGTGTGTGAAGTACTTTCCGAAGCCCTTCTCCTCGATGTAGTTTCTGCAAGCTAAATCGACATCACACATCCGATTGCCCGGCTTTGCCATGGCAATTCCGCGAAGGTTCGCATCCCGAACAATCTGATAAATCTCTTTATGCCGCGGACTTACCTCTTCAATAAATACGGTTCTTGTCATGTCGGAAATATAATCGTCCAGCACGCCGCCGATATCCAGAATGACGCAATCGCCCTTCTTTCCTTTTGAGTTGTCCGTTACGTGATGCGGGTCGGCAGCACCGTGGCCATACGCTGTAATCGGATCGAAGGAAACGCCGGATGCGCCGTGCTTCTTGTACAGCTCTCTGGTGAGATGATTCAGCTCCTTCTCCGTGTAGCCCTTTACTACATTCGGAATCAGGTCCGCCATAACTTTATCGTTCAAAAGGGAGGAAGCAATAAGCTTTTCCTGCTCTTCTTTACTCTTAATCTGTCTTACCTTGTCCACGATGACAGAACCGTTCACATAGGAGGAAGCGCCGTGCATCTCCTGAAGGTGAAGTAAGAAACGGGACGGCCAGGTCTTGTCCACGCCGAGAGGTGCATTCTTGTCAATTACTTTCGAAAGAATCGCAACGGCATCATCAATATCATCAAAATACTGAATCTCTACGCCGAGATCCTCCTCAATCGGGAACAGACGGTTCACGAACAACTCTTCCTTGCCTTTTGTGCTGATGTAAAGCGCAAGCATTCTTTCTCCCGGGAAAATCCAACGTCCGGTCAAGTAGAAAATAGCGGGTGGGTCTGTAATCAGCATCTGGGGAAGATTCTGTTCTTCCATCTTCTTGTAAATTCGGTTTAGTTTCTCTCTGTCCATCTTAATATCTCCCTTCTTTAACGCTGTACTCTACCGGAGCTGTCTCCTCCGGCAAGCTTCTCCACTTCGGGGACGCTAACCATATTATAGTCCCCTTCGATACTATGTTTCAAGGCTGAAGCTGCAATTGCAAACTCCAAAGCGGTTCTGCTGTCATCTCCCTTTAAGAGGGAGTAAATCAAACCGGCAGCAAAACTGTCGCCTCCACCGATACGGTCCACTATATGCACAGGGTAAACCTTTGAGAACAGGCATTCTTTCCCGTCATAAAGGAGTCCCGACCAGTTATTATCCGATGCGGTCTTACTTTCTCTCAAGGTGATGGCCACCTCGGAGAAATGGAACTGCTCCGCAAGTTTCTTCGCTACCTCTTCGTAGCCCTCTTTATTCAGCTTTCCGGTCGATACATCCGTCTTCTCCGCCGCAATACCGAAGACGGTCTTCGCATCCTCTTCGTTTACGATGATCATATCGATGTACGCACTGAGCCTCACCATCGCCTCTCTTGCCGCTTCCTTCGACCAGAGCTTACTGCGGTAATTGACATCGCAGGAAACCTTCACGCCGAGACGTTTCGCCGTGCGACACGCCTCTTCACAAATCTCCAGCACATTCGCAGAAAGCGCCGGAGTGATTCCGGTAAAATGGAACCAGTCCGCGCCCCGGAAGATCTCCTCCCAGTCAAAATCACTCTTCACCGCTTCGGAAATCGCGGAATGGGCTCTGTCATAGGTACAAATACTCGGGCGCTGTGAAGCCCCCTTCTCATTGAAGTAAATTCCGACGCGATTGCCTCCGCGCACAATCTTCGTCGTATCCACCCCATATCTTCTTAAAGAATTAATGGCAGCCTGTCCCACCATGTGCGTCGGAAGCTTCGTGATATAAGAAACATCGACGCCGAAATTGGCAAGGGAAACGGCGACATTTGCCTCCGCTCCGCCGAAAGTAAACTGCACTCTTTCCGCCTGAATAAAGCGCTCATAATTGTAAGGCTGCAAGCGCAGCATAATTTCTCCAAAACTGACAACTTTTGCCAAAATACACCTCCAAGCTGTTCTATACCGTTCCTCTTCGTGCTTCTCTGATAATCTTCACGGATTCTTCGCAAAGTCTTGTGATCTCCTCCCAGGCACCTTCTTCAATCAGCTTGTCCTTCACCATGTAACTGCCGCCGCAAGCCGCTATAAGAGGAGACGCCATATATTCCCCGAGATTCTTCAGAGAAATTCCTCCGGTCGGCATAATCTTAAACATGGGGAAGGGTCCGGAAAGCGCCTTAATCATCGGAATCCCGCCCAGTTGCTCTGCCGGGAAGAACTTCAACACCTTCAGATCATACTTCAAAGCCTTATGATAATCACTGGCGCTGCTTGCCCCGGGAAAAATGGGGACGTTCCGCTCCTGTGCATACTGCACAAGTTCTTCATCAAAGCCGGGACACACGATGAATTCCGCACCGGCATCCACCGCGCGATCAATCTGCTCCTTTGTGGTCACGGTTCCTGCACCGAGAAGCATCTCCGGGAGAGCCGCGTGCATCAGGCGAAGCGCCGTATCCGCCCCTTCCGCACGGAAAGTGACCTCCCCAATCGGAATGCCGCCCTTACACAAACTCTTTCCCAAGTTTACCGCATCTCTCTCCGGATGCTTCAACTTGATTACCGGTACGATTCCCACTTCACTGATTCTCTCTGCTATCCTGTCCACCAGTATCGCTCCTTTCCGCCATCCCGCTGTCCGTTTTACTATCTCGGGACAGCAGGCATATTCTCTTTTCAATATTATTCTATTCTACCAAAATTTTCCTCTTTAACATAGAAAAAAACAAGAATATTCACAAAAATATTCTTACAAATACTCCCACTATCTACTTTCCGATCAAATTCCTGTCGTTTTCCTCTTTTCCGGCTCCTATCGTTTTTCGGCTCCTATCCTTTTTATTTTCGATAAATTGGCGTATACTGTAACCTCGTTGGCTTTTTTCTGTCTTATATGATGTTGACGTTTCTTCGGAGCCATAGGACGAAAATGCGTCAGCCGTCTATAGAACAATGCCATTTTAGATAAAGACAAAGGAGTGCATAAAAATCATGAATTGGAAAAAGAGTATGGATTCGGAAATGATTTTCCCTATTGAAAAACAAGATAAAGGAAAGAATATCCTCTTCTTCTCCTTCCTCTTCCTTCTTGCTCTCTTCCTGCTGTTCCCCCTGAAAGGATATGCGGAAGAAAGTGCGGAGCATCACCTGAAAAGCTATTACAGCTTGTACTACAAGGGCGTCGGATTTCAGGAATACAGTAACGACGGGCAGAGGCAGGTACGGAATGACTCCTACCCCACGGCGATGAAAGTGCTTTTAAAGCATCAGCCGGAAGGGATGAGCGGTACAGTGCAATATCAGGCAAACCTCTCCGGTCTCGGCTGGTCCGCAGTACATGAGAACGGTCAAGTAATAGGCGAAGGACAGGAGATGCCCATCGAAGGAATCCGCGTCTTCTTAAACGGCGCCCTGAAAGAGCAGTACGACGTCTACTATAAAACCTCGGTGCTCCATGAATGGCAGAACTGGGTAAAAAACGGAGAAGACAGTAACCCTGTCGGTGTCGGAAAGCATATCGACGGCATGATTGTTACCGTTGTGAAAAAAGGAGAAAGTCCGAAGGAAGACAGTGCTTCCCCTGTGACCGCCACCGCACAACAAGGTACTGTGGATCCTGCCCGCCCGATGGTTGCCCTGACCTTTGATGACGGCCCGGGACTCTATGAAGACAGAATCCTCGCTTCTCTTCAGAAATATAACGGAAAAGCAACTTTCTTCTTCGTCGGAACGCAGGCAACAAAATTCCCGAATACCGTGAAGAAGCTTGCGGCTGCCGGTATGGAAATCGGAAACCACAGCTACAAACACGAAAATCTTCCGAAGCTCTCCCAGGGCGCTATCGTCGGTTCGATTTCCAAAACAAATGAAATTCTTCGGAATCTTTCCGGACAGCCCGTACACCTTGTCCGTCCGCCTTACGGAGCAACGGCAGGAAGTGTAAAGCCGGCTCTTGCAAGCCTTGGACAGCCTTCCATCCTCTGGAGTATCGATACACTGGATTGGAAGACCAAGAACGCCGACAATACGGTAAATGTTGTTCTTTCCCACGTGAAAGACGGAGACATCGTCCTCATGCATTCTATCTATAAGCAAAGCGCTTCCGCAGCCGAGCGAATCATTCCGGCTCTTCGGGAAAGAGGCTATCAGCTGGTAACCGTTTCCGAACTGGCTAAAGCACGAGGCGTTTCTATGGAAAGCGGAAAGAATTACAGCCAATTCCATAAGAAGAAGTAGCTAAGAAGTAAAATAAGAAGGTACTAAAAAAGGTATTCAGGCAAATTCCTGAATACCTTTTTTATCCGTTCTTTATTGTTATCCGTTCTTTTTTGTTATCCGTTCCTTTTTCTTCGGAACTTTTCCCTTTTCTCTATTCCGCACATCTCCGATACTCGTCTCCGCCTTTTTCTTCGTCATAGAGGTGACAGTATACGATGTGCCCGTTTCCCATATCCTTCTTCTCGGGAGCTACCTTCTTGCAGATTCCCATGCATTCTTTACAACGGGTATGGAACTTACAGCCTTCCGGAGGATTTGCCGGAGAAGGAATGCTTCCTTCCAGGATGATTCGATTCATCTTCGCTTCCGGATCCGGAATCGGAATCGCGGAGAACAGAGCCTTCGTATAAGGATGCAGCGGTTCTCTAAAGAGATCCTTCGTGTCTCCGAACTCTACGATATTCCCGAGATACATCACCCCGACCGTATCGGAGATATGCTCTACGACGGATAAGTCATGAGAGATGAAGAGATAGGTCAGGTGGAACTTCTCCTGCAAGTCTTCCAGGAGGTTGATAACCTGCGCCTGAATCGATACATCGAGGGCGGAAACCGGTTCGTCACATACCACGAACTCCGGATTCAGTGCAAGGGCTCTTGCGATACAGATTCTCTGTCTCTGTCCGCCGGAAAACTCGTGGGGATACCGTCCCTTATGGAAAGGCTGCAAACCGCACTCATCCATAACCTTATCAATATACTCTTCGTACTCGTTCTGTGGTACAAGCCGGTGTTCCTTTACCGCTTCTCCGATAATCTCCCCTACCGGAAGTCTCGGAGACAGGGAAGAGAAGGGATCCTGGAAAATAATCTGCATCTTGGTACGCATCTCGTTCATTTCTTTTTTCGGGATGTCGTAGACTTCTTTTCCGTTGAATAGAACCTGTCCGGCGGTTTTCTCTCCGCTCAGACGTAAAATCGTTCTGCCGGTCGTCGTCTTTCCGCATCCCGACTCTCCGACAAGTCCCATTGTCGTTCCTCTCTTGATGTGAAAGGAGATGCCGTCAATGGCCTTCACATGACCGACAACCGTATTGAAGAAGCCCCCCTTTATGGGGAAGTATTTCTTGAGTCCGTTGACTTCCAGAATATTTTCTTCATTATGAACGATTGGCGTAAAGTCTTTCATTTCGCTTTTTTCCATCATTTCCACTTACCCTTCACGAACCTGTATACCCGACGTTTCTTTCTCTGCAATCGTATTCTTCGAAGCCTCGTCATAGAGGTAACAGCTGACTCTATGCGTCTCGGAAAGATAAATTTCTCTCGGATACGCACCGTCGCAGCAAGGCATCCGCCTGTCGCAACGATCTCTAAAGTAACAGTAATTCGGCATATTGATCGGATTCGGCACTTTTCCGGGAATCGAGTAAAGCTTCTCTACTTCTCTTCCTACCACCGGCTTCGACGCCATGAGTCCAATCGTATAGGGATGCGCAGGTTGCGCGAAAATTTCTTTCGCGGTTCCCGCTTCCACAACCCGTCCGGAGTACATAACCACGACATAATCCGCCATCTCCGCAATCACACCGAGATCATGCGTAATCAGCATGATGGACGAGTTAATCTGATCCTTTAAGTTCCGAAGGAGGTCGAGAATCTGTGCCTGAATCGTTACATCAAGCGCTGTTGTCGGCTCGTCCGCAATAATCAGTTTCGGGTTGCATGCCAGTGCCATCGCAATCATGACACGCTGCCGCATACCGCCTGAAAGCTCATGCGGGTACATCTCATAGACGCCCTCGCTGTTCGCGATGCCGACCATCTGTAACAGTTCAATGGTTCTCTTCTTCACTTCTTCCTTCGTCTTGTAGGCATTTTCATGGAAAATGAGTACCTCTCCGACCTGATCTCCGATCTTAAAAACCGGATTCAGGGAAGTCATCGGTTCCTGGAATATCATCGACATAAAGTTTCCGCGGAGATGTTGCATGACATTCTCCGGTGTCTTTGTGATGTCATATACCTTATCGCCGGTATTTAAGCGAATGGCTCCTTCGACAACCTGTCCCTGCGGTCTCTGTAAAAGTTGCATAAGGGACAGAGAGGTTACCGACTTACCGCAACCGGACTCTCCCACTACACCGACCGTCTTTCCCTGGGGGACATCGAAACTGACCGAATCCACACTTTTTACCGTTCCGGCATCCGTAAAGAAATAGGTGTGGAGATTCTCAAACTCCACCGCATTTTCCGGATTCCGCATCTTGGTCAGATACTCGCTTTCCGGAACATTCCTTCTCTTCCGCTGTTTTTCCAGCTTCGATGTGATTGCTTTATTTTCTCTCGATATCCTCCGCGATTCTTTCGCGGAAAGATAACCGTCATTCTTTGCCATAGTATTTCCTCGATTCTATCGTTTCATCTTCGGGTCAAATGCATCTCTGAGCCCGTCTCCAACCAGGTTAAACGCAAGTACCGTAAGCAATAAGCAAACGCCGGCGGGAACCCAGATGAAAAGATAATTGCTGAGTACATAGGTATTGTTTACATCGTTTATGATATTTCCCCAGGAAGCGAAGGGGAACTTTACACCAAGACCGAGGAAGGAAAGAACCGCCTCGGTAAGAATTACGCCGCCGAGACTCATCGTACAGGTTACGATAAGCTGCGGAATAACGTTCGGAAGCAAGTGCCTCGTAATGCGGTGAATCGGCTTAATTCCCGTCGCCTCCGTCGCCGTCATGAACTCCTGCTCACGAAGGGTCAGAATCTCACCGCGCACTAGTCTCGTAATCGAAGGCCAGCCGAAGAAACCGAGAATAATCATCAGATAGAGCATACGAATCTTCGGATCTACGTGCATGGCATCCATCGCCGCACCGATGATGATGTAGATCGGAATCGTCGGAATACAGTAGAATACATCCACAACACGCATGATTAAATCATCAATCCATCCGCCGAAGTAGCCGGAAATACCGCCCATAAGCATGCCGATGACCGTCTCGATAATCACTACGACAAAACCGATATAGAGAGAAACTCTTCCGCCATACATCAGTCTGGTCAGCATATCCATCCCGTTCTTATCGGTTCCGAGCGGATGCTTCCTGCTCGGGCTGGAATAGGTATCGTAGACCATCTGCTCTCTCTTCTGCTTAATGTTGTAGGTCTTTGACGGAGCATCGTACTCAATGGTATAGACAGACTCTTTTCCGTCGGCATCTTTGAAGCGGAAGCTGTCCTTCTTTGCCTGAATATCGGCGAGCAACTCTTCTTTGAACTCTTTCGTGAAGGTAACATCGCTCATGATGGCATTCAAGATGTAACGTCCTGCCGTAGCATAAACCTTACCGTCTTTCTCGATGGTTCCGTCTTCCTTTATGCTGTAGTTTATGCCGCCTTCACTGAAGGTTTTCTCTTCGTTCGTATAGGCCTTCAAAATGGCAAGCTGCTCGGCATAGGGAATCGCATCACTCCCCGCTGCGGTTACCATATCGACAGCAGCAAAGGCAACGGGAGTCGTTCCTCCCTTTTCATAAATCAAATAGAAATCCTTCCCCGCTTCTTCATAGCGGTAGTCCTTCCCGCCGGCAGAGAAATCCGTCTGTTTCTTTCCTTTCGCGAGAATGAACTGGGCCTGCGCGACCTTCGGGAAAGAGTCCTTATCCGCCTGCTGATACCGGAGCTCCGTGTTCGCCTTTACGGCAGCATACTTCTGCACCTGCGAATCCTTCCGGTAAAAGAGCTGAGACTCTTTATACGGAGAAAGCATTCCTCCTACAAAGGAGAAGACGAACATCGCAAGGAGAACCACCATACCGAGCACGGCAATATGGTTTCGAAAGAAACGCTTCGCCACCATTGCCCCCGGAGAAAGGGTCTTTACACGACGATCGTCGTTCAGGGAGTATCCGGTCTTTGTTTCTTCGGAAAGGACCGTTTCCACGATTTTTTCTTCCGTATGCGCTCCATCTGTAACGCTTTCTTCCACTCTTACGATTGTTTCTTCCGTTCCATCGGAATGCTTTTTCTGCTTATCCATCATCGACTCTTCCTCCTTTCCTACGCAATCCGTACACGGGGGTCAACCACCGCATACAAAATATCCGTGATTAAGTTTCCAATCAGGGTCAGCGCGGCAATAAACACCAGATAGAACATGGAGAAAGGAATATCGCCGGCAACCATTGCCTGGTAGGAAATGTAACCGATACCCGGAATGGAGAAAAGCTGCTCTGTAATCATTGCGCCGGAAAAGAGTCCCGGAAGAGAAGTTCCCCAAATCGTCACTAAAGTAATCAGCGTATTTCGAAAAGCATGATGATACACCACACGACGCTCGGAAAGTCCCTTTGCGCGCGCGGTACGAATATAATCGGAGCTCAATACTTCCAGCATATTGGTTCGGATATAACGCATATACGAACCAATGCTGGCAATGAGAAGCGTAAGAATCGGCAACACCAGATGCATCGCGATATCCCATTTCTGCCCCATCGGAGAAAGATAGTCATAATTTCTTCCCACAAGACCGTTCAGATCAAACCAGCCGAGGTCTACGGAGAAAAATAACTTTAATAAAGAAGCCGTAAAGAAAGTGGGAAGGGAGATTCCTGCCAGGGCAACGACGGAAATCACATTGTCGGTCATGGAATACTGCTTCGTCGCTGCAATGATTCCGAGCGGAATCGAAATCAGCATCTCGAGTATCATCACAATCAGTCCCATCCAGAAGGAAATGCCTACGCACTCCAGGAACTTCTGGGTTACCGGAACGGTATACTTCCAGCTGTCTCCGAAATTTCCGCGCAGGGCTTTTCCAAGCCAGGAGAAGAATCCCGGAACAATCCCTTTATCCATACCATAGGTCGCGGACAGCTGCTTCATCCATTCCTCAAAACTCTTGGATCCCGGCTGCTGCGCTTTCGTTCTGGCAATCTGCTCCAAATACGAAGTCGGGAGACTCCGCATCAGGCAATAGAGTAAAAATGCCACGATGAACAAAATCAAAACAGACCATAGCAATCTTTTGATAATATACTTTTTCACTAGAAAACCTGCTCTTCCGAATGAGGAAAACGCTGATACGCTTCCCCGTCTCTTTATCGGGAAAAACCGCATTTCCACTGATTTCAGAAATGCGGTTAAAGCCCGAAAACAACGTACGATTGAATCGTTTAATCTTTACTTAGTTAACTCATAGTTCTGAATTTCAGAGTACCACTTATAGTAAGAGGACATATCCGGTGTGATGGTATCCACCTTGATTCGATTGGAAGCGAATGTTGTTACTTCCTGTCTCTGGTAAACCGGAATCTCACAAGCCCAATCGATAATCTTATCCAGGGCAGCTCTGTAAATCGTCTTACGATACTCCTGGTCAGTAGACTCTCTCGCCTGCATAATCATATCATCGAGGTCTTTGTCTTCAATCTGGTACATATAGTTGGAACCGCCCGGCTCTTTTCCGCCGTTTGCAACATCAGAGTAATATACCTGGTACATATCCGGATCCGGGGTTGCCTGCCAAGCGGCACACCACATCTCCGCCTGTCTTGCGTTCAACTTGTTCCACATATCCGCGCTGTTCGACATATCATTGATATCCAGCTTCATACCGATTTCTGCAAGAGCCTTCTGTGCCTCGGTAAGAATCATGAAGGAGGGGTGATCTCCGTTTCCGCCACCGCCAATCATCACTTCATATTCCATCTTCGCGCCTGCAGGAGCGGCAGTAACCTTTCCGTTCTGTACCGTGTATCCCGCCTTCTCCAGGAAACCGAGAGCGGCTTTCTTTGCTGCGGCGTACTTGTCTTCATCCTTCATATCGGAAGTGTAAATCGGGTTTCCGTCTGCATCCTTCGAGAATGCAATTTCATAACCGTCATCTGTCGGCTGCGGTGCCGCCCAGGAGGTGTTTGTAATCGGATAGTTGATAACACTTGCTCTGTCGCCATAGTATGAGCTGATGGCAAGGTCTCTATATACAGAGAAAATGGTGGCAAATGCACGACGAAGATCTTTCGACTGCTCACTGCCCGGCTCTTTGTTTACACAAACGTTATGGGAATTGATTCCGATATAACCATAACCGAGCGCATCGACAGCACTTGTGTAGATCTTATCTCCGGAAAGCTCGCCGTTGCTGTTTGCTTTCTTGATGGCATCCGCAACCTCTGTCGTGAAAGACGGGGTAGAAATATCCGTGGTTCCGGCAAGAATGGAGTTCAGCTTATCATTCTCTGCAACATACTTCAGGTTCAGGTTCTTTACCTTCGGTGCTCCATCGTAATAGCTGTCGTTTGCCTTCAGGCTGACAACACCATTCTCATACTTATCGAAAACGTACGCACCGGCACCGAGCGGCTTGGAAATCTTTTCTCTCATGGAAGAAAGATCGCCCTTCGGGAATCCGAACTGGTTCTTATCATAGTCGAACTTTGCCTTATCGCCATAGTAATGCAAAGCACCGACAGTTACAGCCAGCTGATAAATCATCTGCGCATCCACCTTGGTTGCAACGATGCGCAGGGAATCCTCACCGGTCTTCTGAATACCCGTGATGTTCGGTGCGGACTCTCCGGTCTCTACACCGACCTGGTAATCCTTATAACTCGGCATCAAAGCGCTGAACTGGGTTCCGGCACTCTCTGAGGCACTCATCTTCGACACACTGCCATCATACTTTGCCAGCATGGCATTGAAGAAGTCCATAGCCGTAGCGTCATCCTTCAAGCCTTCGTAGCCGTAATTTGCTGCACAGGCGGCAATAGAGTCACCCTCTTTATTCAGTCCGTTCTTCACGCAAAGGTCTGTGATTTCCTTTACGAAAGCATCGACTGCCTTCTTATAGTCGGTCCAGAAGGTCTTCTGCTGCTCTTCTGTCCACTTGGAAAAATCGGTATTTCCTTCTCCTGCCTTTAAAATCAGGTTGAAAAGGGTATCTACTCCCTTTCTGTACTCTTCCATACCCTGAATCGGCAAAGTAAAGAAAGTAGCATTTCCATCGTAAGTCGGATCGGCAAGCACATACATCGTGAAGATAACATCATCGATGGTGAAAGGCTCTCCGTCAGAGAACTTCAAGCCGTCCTTCAGTTTGAAATCATAGAAAACCGTGCCGTCACTGTTCTCTTTGATATCCAGGTCGGAAATGCCGTGATAGGTATACTCCTTACCGTTGTATTCCTTCTTCTCCCCTTCGATTCCCTTCGTGATGATGGAGCCGGTTCTATCGAGCTGAAGAAGCTGAACATTCACGAGGTCGGACACCATAGTGTCCGGTGCGGTTTCTGAAAAAAACGGAGAGAACTTCGCATTGAATTCATCCGATGCAAAAACCATGGCGCCGGAATCCTTCGAAGCATCCGCGCTCTGCTTTCCCGACTGGTCTTCCTTCTTCCCGGAAGAGCTGCCTCCACAGGAAGCGAGGAGGGATGCAGTCATTGCTACCGCAAGTAAGGAAGCAATAAACCGATTTCTCTTTTTCATATTACAATCTCCCTTCTATAAGTAATCGTCTGTGCAGCTTTTCTACTTCAACGCACTAACGCGTACTATATACTCTGATGCACTAAAGCGCAGGAATAGAAAAACTTCGGTACATTATACGGTAAAAAAATTAAATTCACAACGTCCAATTCAAAATTTCTTCTTTCGCCTTCATCCAGAAAAGTCTGGAAAAGAGCAAAAAGCCGAACTGAATAAGGAGTACGACTATTTCTACCGCCTGCTTCTTCTCCGCTTTCACAAAGAATAAGAAGAAGAGTTCAACGAGAAAGAAACCGATGCCGAGAATACAGGACATCGCCGCTCTTCCGAGAAATCGCTGGAACTGTAAGCGGTAGACCCTGCCATCCACCGCAGCTTTCGCGTGAAAGAGGAAGGAAAGGAGTCCCGCCCCGGTCAGTACCACGGTCACCGCCTCCAGTGCATAGGGAAGCAAGAGATAGGCGGTATGGGATACTGCCGCATCGGAAAAAAAGCCCGGCAAGAGCATCAGGGGAAGAAGCGGCAGGTAAAAGAGGAAAAGGCGGCGTCCTGCCTTCTTCCTGCTCTCTTCTCCTCTTCGATCCATATAGACCTTCTTCCGCTCCTCATAAGCCTCTTTGGAAAGCGCGCCGCCCTTATCGTAAGGCGATTGGAACATGCCCATTATTCTATCCCCGTAAGGTCATAATCCGAAAGGTAAGCGGACGCCGTCTCACAGATTCCGCTGAGGCAGGACTCTTCAAAAGGACTGACCAGTCCTGCATTCTTTAAGAGCGCGGTAAAGGGAACGGAACCTCCCTGAGAGGTGTACGCCATATAGTGTTTCCATGCATCCTTCTGATCTTCCTGGATACGATTCCAGAACTCGAGCGCCACGGTCTGCGCGAGGCAATAGTCAATATAGTAGAACGGCATGGAATAGATGTGGTGCTGTCTCTGCCAGCCTTCCCCTTCACTATAGAAAGGAATGTCTCCATCGAGTTTCAACCATGGCTGATAAAGCTCCACAAGCTCTTTCCACTTCCTATGCCGCTCTTTCGGTGTCAGTTCCGGCTCCTCATAGATGATATGCTGGAAATGATCCACCATCGTCCCGTACGGAAGGAAAGTCAGTGCTCCGGCAAGGTGAGAATAGTTGTACTTCCGCGCATCTTTTCCGAAGAATTCCGTGGAGAAGGCTTCCGCAAAGAATTCCATCGACATGGAATGCACCTCGCAAGCTTCCATTCCCGGCCAGATTGTCTCAAAAGGCACACGGTTCCGGTTCAGATAGGCGGCAAAGGCGTGCCCCGCTTCATGCGTAATAACCTCGATATCATGCTGGGTTCCATTGAAGTTCGCAAAGATAAAGGGTGTATGGTAGTCCTGAAAACTCGTACAGTATCCTCCACCCTGCTTGCCTTTCGTTGAGAGGAGATCCATCAACTCATCCTCCACCATGTGTTGGAAAAATTCCGCTGTTTCCGGAGAAAGGGAGTCATAGAACTTCTTTCCGCTTGCCACGATTTCTTCCGGTGTTCCTGCCGGACGAGGATTTCCGGAACGGAATTCGATTGCGGCATCCGCATAGCTCAAAGGATAGTTCTTGCCCAGACGCTTTGCCTGTCTCTTGAAGACTTCTTCCGCAAGAGGCACCACATAAGTCTGTACGGCTTCCCGGAATTTCTGCACATCCGCTCTGTCATAGCAGCTTCTCTTCATACGATAGTATCCGAGTTCCACGAAATCCTTATAGCCGAGTTTCTTCCCCATGCTGTCCCGAAGGTGAACCAGTTCATCATAGAGACGGTCGAGTTCCGCCTGATTGTCCTTATACCACTTTCCTTCCGCTTTCCAGGCGGCGAGTCTCCGACTGTCGTCCGGATCATTCTTAAAAGGCGTCATCTGGGAAAGCGTATAAACCTTCCCCTCAAACGGAATCTGGGCAGAGGCGAGCAATTTTTCATACGCCGTAACCAATTCGTTCTCCTTCTGTAGTTCCGGGATGATTTCCGGGGAGAAGGTCTTTAATTCCAGCTCCGCATTCGTGAAAATGACCTTCCCGTACTTCTTCTCAAAGTCCGGACGGAAGGGAGAGGCGAGAAGCGTCTGAATCCACTCCTGATTGAACTCGCTCATCTTCGGTGTCGCATTGTCCCAGTAATTCGACTCGGCATCATAGAACTTATCTTCCGTATTGATGGAGTGGCGCACCTGTGCAAGGCTGGACATCGTCGAAATATGCCCCTGCAATCCGTCATACTTTACAAAGGCGTCATCCGCTTCCTGAAAGTTTTTCGCCTCTTTCAGCGCCTGAATATACTCCTTCGCTTCCTTTCCAATCTCCTCGACGGAGAGCCTTTTATATTCCATATCTTGAAACTTCATCCCTGTCCTCCTTTATCCAAATAGCAATAGGATGCAACGGATTTTGTGCTGCTTTCCGCGGCTTCCTCCATGACAAAATACTTTTTTAGGATAAAGCAGATTGTAAGGAAGGTCAACGGTTGCTTCGGACTATGTTGCAAAAACAGGGGCACGCCCGCACCACTCTCACCTATGATCCTGTCCTATGGCGAGGGTGGCACAAGCGTGCCCCTTTTCTACGCGATTATTAAGAATACGATGCTGCCTGTTCGCAGCCTTTTTTGAGAAAGCTCTTATTTCGTCGAATCTTTTACTTCTTCGTCAAGTATTTCCGGATGTCGAGAGACGCGGCGATGAAGATGACGATACCGATCGCGATATACTGTGCATTGGCATTCACACCGAGATACTGTAGTGCGGTCTTCAAGAGTTCCAGTACGGCAACGCCGATGAAGGCACTGGAGACTTTACCGCGTCCGCCGGTTACCGATACGCCGCCAAGCGCACATGCCGCGATGGCCTCCATTTCGTAACCGAGTCCGGTATTAACCGAAGCACCGCCGGCTTTCGCGCCGAGCATATAACCTGCCATACCGTAAAAGGCTGCCGCCTTCGCATAAATCATCACTAAGGTGAAGTTCACCGGCACACCGGCAACCTCCGCCGCCTGCGGATTGCCGCCGATGGCATACATATACTTGCCGTGCCGTGTCATGTTGAAGATGAACCAGGTGATTGCCGCCATAAGAAGGGCAATCCAGATTAAGTAGCTTAAGCCGAGGAATTTTCCTGTGGAGAATGCGGTGTACGCATCAATATAGCCGCCGAGCGGAGTCGCATTCGTAAACAGAAGTCCCAGTCCGTAGATGATTTCCATCATTGCCAGCGTTGCGATAAAGGGCGGAACGGAAAGATAAGCGATAAACCAGCCGGTAATCGTTCCGAAAATCGCGCAGACAAGCATCACGAGGAGCAGCACGACGAAAGGATTCATCGGGGTAATCTTTAAGAGAATGCCGTTTCCCATGGAAGCCCACGGCTCCTGCTGGAAGAAGCGTCCGGAATAGTTCACCTTCTGGAGAAGGGTTCCCGCGAGACAAGCCCCGAAACCGATCATTCGTCCTGCGGAAAGGTCACAGCCCGCCGTGATAACGCAGCCTGCGATACCGAGGGCAATCACCAGACGATAGGACATATTGGCAAGAAGGTTCATTCCATTATCCGCCGTTAAGAAGTTCTTCGTGGTCAGCCCCGTATAAATCACCAGAATGAACATTACGATGATGACCCCGTTGTTGATTAAAAAATCCGTTATTTTTTGTTTTTGTGTCTTTTGCATTTTCCCACTCCTCTAAAACATTGTCGCAAAGCCCATGACATTCTCCTGGGTCATCTCGTCCTGCTGATTCAGCTCTCCCGTGAGCTTTCCGTTACACATCACGCAAATCCGGTCTGCCATACCGAGTAGTTCCGGCATCTCGGAGGAAATCATGATGATGGCCTTTCCCTGTTTCGCCAGTTCTTCCATAATCTCATAGATTTCATGCTTTGCACCAATATCGATTCCCCTGGTCGGTTCATCCATAATCAGGATATCCGGATCCTTTGCAAGCCAGCGGGAAATAATCACTTTCTGCTGGTTTCCGCCGGAGAGATTCCCGATCTGCTCCTTCATGCCGGGCGTCTTAATCGAAAGGCGCTTTATATTCTCGTCCACCACCTTATTGATTGCCGGGTGGTCAAGCATGATGCCCATTTTCAGGAATTTATTGTAAATGGAAACGCCGACATTGTCCTTTATGGAGAGACAGCCGAAGATCCCGTTTCCTCTCCGGTCTTCCGTAATCATACCGATGCCGCTGTCCATTGCGTCTCTCGGTCTTTTGATGCTGACTTCCTTCCCGTGCACCTTGATTTTTCCTTTGGCAATATGGCGAATACCGAAGATGCCTTCCATGAGCTCCGTTCTCTGTGCTCCGACCAGTCCGCCGAAGCCGAGAATCTCTCCCTTTCTGATGGAGAAGCTCACTCCGCGGAAAGACTTCTCGTGAATCGACGTATAGTCCTCCACTTCCATGATGGTCTCGCCGATTTCGTGATGGTGTTCCGGATAGATGTTACTGAGTTCCCGTCCCACCATCTTCGCAATAATCTGCTCTGTCGTCATCTCCTCCGCAGGCCACGTTCCGACGTAGGTACCGTCCCGCATGATGGTGATGTCGTCGGAAATCCGCTTGATTTCATCCATTTTGTGGGAAATGTAAATCATGGAGACGCCCTTCTTCTTCAAGTCGCCCATGACCTTAAAGAGGAACTCCACTTCCTTATCGGAAAGAGAGGAAGTCGGCTCGTCGAAGATGATGACCTTTGCATCGTGGGAAACCGCTTTTGCAATTTCCACCATCTGCATCTGCCCGATGGAAAGGGAAGAAAGCGGCGCCTTTACATTGTACTTCAGTCCCAACTCAGATAACCATTTCTCCGTCTCTTTGTACATTTCTTTATGGTTAATCACCTGCAAGGGGCCGAAGTGATATACCGGGAATCTGCCCAGATACATATTTTCCGCAACAGAACGGGCGAGCACCGGCTGTAACTCCTGATGTACCATCGCTACGCCTTTTTCCATCGCTTCGTCCGGGTTGTTGATTTCCACCTTTTCCCCATCCAGGTAGATTTCTCCCTGATCCATCTTATAAATGCCGAAAAGGCATTTCATCAGGGTGGACTTTCCTGCACCATTTTCCCCCATAAGGGCATGTACTGTACCCGGACGGACAGAAAGCTGTACATTGTCCAGCGCCTTAACACCCGGAAATGACTTCGATATTCCTTTCATTTCCAACTTATATTCTGCCATCAATTCCTCCATTTCTTTGGGTCTTACTCTCTATCCTCTATCTCTTTCCACCGATTACGATGAAAAAAAGAAAGGAGGGAGGCCATGCAGCTTCACTCCTTCCTTCCGTTAGCGCATTACTTTAAAAGAGCCAAAATGTCTTTCGCATTATCCTTTGTAACCTTTACATAGTCACAGCCGATATAGTGCTTGTTTTCCTTACCGGTAAGGTAGTTGATTGCCGCATCGCCTGCTGTGTGAGACTGTGTCAGGAAATCGTTGAATACTGTTCCGGTCTGTGTTCCGTTCAGTACATTCTGACAAGCTTCTTCCAGCGCGTCAACACCGACAAGGTAGATATCCTTTCCAACGGTTCTGCCTGCTGCCTGAATAGCCTGCAATGCACCGAGTGCCATCGCATCGTTGTTACAGAATACCACTTCGATGTCCTTACCGTTCTTCGCCAGCGCATTTGCTACCAGAGACTGTGCCTGTGCCTGATCCCAGTTTCCAACCTGCTCATCGAGCTTGTTGACTTCCATCTTCGCATCCTGCAAAGCCTTGATGGAATACTCTGTTCTATACTGTGCATCGATGTTCTCCGGGTCACCCTTGATCATGATGTAGTCCACTTTCCCGTTTCCGTTCATATCGAGCTTATCGATCCCTTCTGCGGCAATGATTTCACCCTGGAAAGTTCCGGACTGACGAGCGTCACAGCCGACATAGGTTACATTCCAGTTGTTCTTTTCCCATCTCTTCTCTTCGTCCTGATCCGGCTCTCTGTTGATGTAAACGAGAGGAATGCCGGCAGCCTCTACCATATCGGTAATCGTTGCTGCGGAAGAAGAATTCACCGGGTTTACAATCAATACGTCCACCTTATCGGTGATGAAGTTCTGAATCTGGTTGGTCTGGGTAGCCTGGTCATTTGCGCCATCCATGATCTTGATGTTCTCTTTTTTGAATCCCTTGGAAACAAGGTAGTTCTCTAACTCTGTACGGAACAGGGTCATGAAGTTGTCGGAGAACTGGTAAATGCAGATGCCCACTTTCTTATCGGAAAGGTCTCCGCTCACTGCCTCTGCGGCAGCCTTGCTACCTTCCTCCGCCTTCTCGGAAGCGGCTGCGGTGGTCTCTGCCCCCTTTGTTGTCTCCGCAGTCTTGGAACCGCCACATCCTGCCAGAAGGGATGCCGCCATAGCGGAAGCTGTCAATACACTCAAGATCTTTTTCATTTTTTTCCTCCTCTTTTTAGAGATTTTTTAGTCTGAGGAGATTATAGAACTTGCATTTTTGAAAAAACATAGAGATTTCTTTTCTCTTTCTTGGAATTTCTTTCCAATTTTTCCCTTTATAGAGCATAAAATTTCTTTTCAATTCGTCGGATAGAACAAAAGCTTCCGCATCTCTTCCGCGGAGAGTTTCTCATCCGTGAAAGGAAAAGAGATCCTCTTCCGGTATTTTGCAGAAAGATAAATCGCCTTTACGATTTCCAAAGTCTTTCTGCCTTCGAGACCGGAGACAAGCGGGTTCTTTCCTTCCAAAATCGCGCGGTAAAAATCCTCCAGTTGCATCACGTGTGTCGTTCCCCAATAATCTTTCCCGATGGTGACACTGGGCTTCACTTCACGAAACTCCTCGTACTTTTCCTGCAAATACGAGTATCCCATATCCTGCACTAAGCCGAAACGACCGTTCTCCGCGCAGAATTCAATCTGTATCGGCGTATCATAGCCGTTTGTATTGGTGGCAAAAAGATGGTACTTCACACCATTTCGAAACTGCAACATTGCTTCCGCGGTGTCTTCCACGAAAAGACGCGGGTGACTCCGGTTAAAGATGGACGCTTCGACCCATTCCACATCGCTCCCCACGATATAGCGCACGCGGTCAATGCTATGGATTGCCTGGTCAATGATGGTTCCTCCGCCTTCGTATTCCCAGGTACCCTTCCAGTCCGAGCCTTCATAATAAGAATCGGGTCTGTCCCAGGTGAGAAGGGAGGAAGCCGTCTTTATTTTCCCGTAAACGCCCTCTTCCAGTCTCTTCTTTAAAGTCTGCACGGAGGCGTTGTATCTCGTCTGGAAAATGCAGCCGAGCCTCTTTCCGGTCTCCCGCTCCGCTTTAAGCATCTCATCCGCTTCCTGCAAGGTCATGGCAAGCGGCTTCTCCGTCAGAACATTTTTCCCATGTCGCATCAGAAGAATGCTATAAGGCGCATGAAGGAAATGGGGCAAGGCGAGATGCACGACATCGAGATCCCGGTCCAGAATCTCCCCGATATCCGTACAAGCGTGACAGGAAAAATCCTTCGCAAAGTCCCGCGCTTTTTCTTCTACTTTATCTACCGCATACTCTACGGATATCCGGTCGGCAAGTTTCAGAAACGCGTCCTTATAGCACGCGGAAATTCTTCCACAGCCTACGATAGCCACTTTCAACTTCTCCATTTTCTCTCCTTTTCCTCTATCCGAACCGCCGTTTGAAGTAAACCGCGTCCTGCCCGAACCGCCGCCTCCACACCGCGCCCTGTCCAAACCGCTGTCTTAAGCTAGCCGCTGTCCGCTCCAAACCGCTGTCTTAACCAAGATGGATACCCCGAATTCCTCTTTCCATGAAACGATATTCCCGGGAAAAGAAGTAATCCGCCGCCTTAACCCGTACTTCCGCTTCTGTCTCCTCACTATAGAGAAGCCGCAAATCCTGCATGATATAGGAGAACCCGATGCGGG
>JABZIV010000020.1 GCA_015258095.1 Lachnospiraceae bacterium | reverse complement strand
ACCGTGCAGGGAGCGATTCTGGAAACCAAGGACGGTGCAAAATACGGTTTAAAGCAGGAGGACAATATCTGGTTGAAGCCGGAGGAACTGGCATTTTCCGCTGTGGCCTTCGAGGATACCGGACATAAAGCCCAGAAGGAATTTAAGCGTTTTGAAGATATACAGGACAAGGACATTGTAAAAATCACCTATTTCTTAATGGATGAGGATGATGTAGAGATTCCCGTAAATCTTCATGTGAAGAAGATTGCGCCGGCAGAGTACAAGGTGAGCGGAGACGAGAAGGTTGGATACAGCCCAGAAGGCACTAAGGTAAATTATCAGCTTTCCACCGGAGAAGACAGCTACGCTCTCAGCAAGGTTCTCAGCAAGAAGAGTGAAGTCAAGGGAGAGGTAAATACCGACACCGCCGGCGTTTTGGTGCTGCCGAAGGAGATGACGCCCGGAAAGTATCAGCTGGTATTCTCGAACGATAAGCTTTCCGATGTGTCCTTCACTGTTTTGGTGGAATCCGGCTTAAAGGCGGAGGACTTCCATTTTGAAAACAACAAGTTAAGCCTTCAGGACAATGCAGATCAGCTGACTGTCGCAAACTATATTGCGTCTACAAGCTCCGCTACCATCGGAGAGCAGGAGTTTAAGGGCGGTGCCGGAAGAAGATTCGGAAAGAACATCTTCAATGATGACGGCAGCGTAAACACCGAGGCGACCTACAAGAAAGATGATCAGGAAGTAAAGTACTTTGACGGCCCCGGAACCTATCCGGTAAGCATCAAGGCTGACGGATATCCGGATGTGAAATTCGAGGTAGTCGTACAATGATCTTGATTCTTACTTTACTATGCAGTTTTGCCTTTTTCCATTTCTTTGGAAAAGCAGTAAAGAAGAAGCCGGCAGTGTTGTATGGGATTTGTATCCTCCTTTCCTTGCTAAGTATTTTTTATCCAAGGGAGGGAGGACTTCCCTTTTTGGACTTCTTTTTTCAGAAAATCATACAAAGGGGGATTCTCGCAGGTTCTCTTTTTATCTTAGTGATGCTGGCTCCCGTGCTTCCGAAGCACTTTTCCGGAAGAAAGACCATCTATCTTCTTCGAGGGGAAATGGCTATTTGCGCATCTCTGATTACTTTGGCTCATAACCTGGCCTTTGGCGGAAAATACTTTGGCGCCTTATTCCTTGGACAGGGGCATATCAGTCTGATGGAGCTTCATGCGGCTATCGTGTCCTGTCTCATGATTCTTTTGTTGATTCCGCTCACCATTACGTCCTTTCAGACCGTTCGGCGGAAAATGCAGGGAAAGACTTGGAAGAAGGTACAAAACTGGTCCTATTTTTTTTATCTTCTTTTGTACCTGCACATCTTCTTTATCTATCAGGGGGCGCTGATTCGAGGAAAGGGAGAGTATTTCTTCACCCTGATGCTCTATAGCTTCCTTTTCGGATTCTACGGATTCTTACGGATTAGGCAGTATAGAGTGCAGAAGGAGACTAGGGAGAAAAAGGCATTTCCCCTGCTTCGCATTGCGGGGATTTTACCCATTGTCTGTCTTTTTCTAAGCGTCTTTTACAGTGCTGGGAAATACCGCGCAGCACTGGAAGCAAATGTAGATAAAATCAGAGCGCAGGAAACCGTAGCGGAAACTACCGAAAGTGCGCCAACGGCGACGGAAGCTGCCGGAGATAAAGCCTCTGCAAATTCTTCGAATGCTTCTTCCGATTCTAAAGGATCGGATGCAAACAGTGCATCAGGTGCTTATAAAGACGGAGAATACCTTGGAAAGGCTTCCGCTTACAATGGCAATGTGGAGGTGAAAGTCACCATTTCCGGCGGAAAGATGACCGCCATCGACATCGTGAAAACGAAGGATGATGAGGATTATTTCTTTGACGCACAGAAGAAGGTGATTCCGGAAATTCTGGAAAAGCAGAGTACCGATGTGGACGCCGTGGCGGGAGCCACCACCAGCAGTGAAGGCATTGCCCACGCGGTGGAGAAAGCTCTGGAACAGGCGAAACAGTAGGAATAGACTACAGTTTTTACCCGCCGATAGGAATAGGAGAAGGGCATTGCTATTTTTGTCTTGCAATACTACAATAGCCTTGCGTTTTGCTTTCGGAAAGAGAATGCGCAGCACAGCGCATTCTCTTTTTAGTTCATAACGAGTATCGCTCGCAAAGCGTGCGGTATCTCGTTCGTAACAAATGGCGTGGGTGAAGCCTGAGACATCTTGTTTATAACGATTGTCAAGTAAGGAAGAGGAGATAGAGATGCGTACAATTTTTGATACGGAGACAGTTCATTTTGAAGCGAAAGGGATGCTGGGAGGCGGACACAGCTTAACGGTTTCCAAGGACGGTTTTTCTTATCAGAGTGCAAATGGAAAGAAGGCGTTTTCCTTTCCTTTTTCAGCGATTAAAAGAACCCTCATTACCAACTACTGTAATTCCAATCAGAGTTACGACGTGCGCTGCTACTTGAAAGACAGTAAGGAGATACCCGAGTTTGAACTGGATACCCGGGCTTGGAATAACGGACACAATATTAAAGAAACGAAAGCACTGCTTGTGGCGCTTTCCGCGAGTAAATCGGGGAGTGCTTTTCCGAACAATCTGGACAGTCTGGAAACCGACCTCGGTTTTACCTTGGGAGAAAAGGATATTACTTTGAAGGACGGTGTGATTACCGGAGCAAAGCATCAGATTCCCCTTCATGCCATTAAGCGTTGTAAGTGTGTCAGCAACGGAACCCTCGGCTATCTTTGTGTTTACCTAAAGGAAAAGGGCGGGTTTTTCATCGATATGCCGGACATGAAACTGCCTATCAATGAAGTCACCCTCCCGGTGCTCGAAGCGGTCATGCGTAGGAATACGGGGAACGGAATCGATTTTTCTCGCGGAAACGGCTTTGACCAGAAGGATTCCGGCTACATCATTATTCGTTATATGAATGCGGACTTCTTTATCAGTGAAGACGGCACTTTCCGGGAGCCCTGGCAGGAGTCGGCTTACAGAAGAATTTATGCCTATGGCTATGATGTGGATACCAACTGGTGTGAGAGAATGGGGCAGTAAAGGAGAAGAGGATTTATGGGAAAATGGAAGAGTGAAGCGGAGGCACGCGAAGAAATCAAGAATTTGGTAGCGGAATATTACCACAGCTTTAAAGAGAAGAAGAAAGCCTTCGAGCCGGGAGACAGAGTAAGCTACGCTTCCCGCGTATTTGACGAGAAGGAAATGCTGTCCTTGACCGATGCCACTTTGGATTTTTGGCTCACAACGGGACGTTTTGCAGACGAGTTTGAGAAGAAGTTTGCGGAGTGGATTGGCGTAAAGCACGCCTATCTGGTCAATTCCGGATCTTCTGCGAATCTCCTTGCGTTTATGACGCTTACGGCAGCTGAGCTCGGAGAAAGACAGATTAAAAGAGGAGATGAGGTTATCACGGTGGCCTGCGGTTTTCCGACTACGGTGACCCCCATGCTCCAGTATGGGGCGGTTCCCGTTTTCCTCGACGTCACGGTTCCGGAGTACAATATCGATGTAAGCCGTCTGGAAGACGCGTTTTCCGAGAAAACCAAGGCGGTGATGATTGCGCATACCCTGGGAAATCCCTTTAATCTGGAAGTCATCAAGAAATTCTGTGACAAGCATGGTCTCTGGCTGATCGAAGACAACTGTGATGCTCTGGGATCCCGCTATACGATAGACGGAGAGACCCGCTTTACGGGAACATGGGGGGACATTGGAACCAGCTCCTTCTATCCGCCGCATCACATGACGATGGGCGAGGGCGGTGCAGTGTACACGAACAATCCGAAGCTCAGTCGGCTGATTCTGTCTTTCCGGGATTGGGGAAGAGACTGTATCTGCCCGTCCGGTCACGACAACTTTTGCGGACATCGTTTTTCGGGACAGTACGGACAACTTCCGAAGGGCTATGACCACAAGTACACCTACAGTCACTTCGGCTACAATTTGAAGGTGACCGATATGCAGGCGGCTGTCGGCGTGGAGCAGTTAAAGAAATTCCCGAGCTTTATCGAGAAGAGGAAGGCGAACTGGGCCTTTTTGAAGGAAGCGCTTTCCGATATCGAAGGCTTAATTCTTCCGGAAGCGGCTAAAAATGCGGATCCTTCCTGGTTCGGTTTCCTGCTTTCCGTGAAGGAGGAGTCCGGTGTAAAACGAAATGACCTGACGGCTTTCCTTGAAAAGGCAAATATCCAGACCAGACTGCTTTTCTCCGGAAATCTGATTAAGCACCCCTGCTTTGATCAAATTCGCGGAACGGATGCGTATCGCGTGGTGGGAGAGTTGAAGAATACCGATTCTATTATGGAACATAGCTTCTGGATTGGCGTCTATCCGGGCATGACGAAAGAAATGCTTCAGTATATGGCGGATCAGATTCATGAAGGAATGGAAGCGTGCAAGAAGAACTAAAGTGATGGACTATTCGTTCTCCTCTTCTTGCTCGTTGGAATCCGGAATCTCCTCTTCCTCCGCTCCGTCGTCACTGTCCGCTGTTTCTCCGGGGTCTTCTTCTTTCATATCGTACTGTTGCATATTGGCATTTTCTTTTTCCGCCCAAGGGTCGTTTGGACCCGGATCGAAGACTCCGTTGGGATTTAAGCCGTAACGCGCGGTAAAGCTGGGATTGCCGAGACCGGCAATCCGCGGTTTACTGACATCCTTCATTTCCTTCTCCGCCTTTGCCATCAGCTCATCCATGACGGTGCTCGGTTTTGTGCGGTATCCGCTTTTCGCATAGTACTTCGGTTTTCCGTCTTGTGCGAGATACTGCCCTTTTTCGTTCACGGGAAATTTTCCCTGCACGACCGTTTTCTCCGCCATTGCGCCGCTTTCATCGAAATAGTAGGCGTAACCGTCTATGGTCACCCAGAAGCGAATCATTTTTCCGAGGTCATTCTGATGGTTGCTGAGGAAGTACCACTTTCCGTTATCGAAGATCCAACCCGTCGCCATGCGTCCGCGTCCGGCATCGATATAATACCAGTTTCCCTTGTAGGAGACCCAACCGGGAAGGACGTGGTCAAAGCGGTCCACATAAGTCCATTCTTTATCTACCTGTAACCACAAACCTTCTTCTGCAAAACTTTTTATCCCCGTGAGGAAGAAAAATAGGAAGAAAAGAAGAAACAGGCTCTTTATTTTCCATTGTATTGTCTGCTTTTTGTTTTGTTTCATTTCGGTATACATATCCCTTATATCTATAAAGATGGCAGGCATTTCCTTTTTAAGAGGAAGTGCTGACTCGTTTTTCGTTTCAAAAGAATATCGGAAAAAGAAGGTGAAAAGATAAAGGAAAAACATGCTATACTATTCCGGCTTCGTCTTGTATGATGGGGATATTTTGAAGAGGAAAAAGAGAAGAGATAGAAAAGCAATCGGAAGGCGATAGAAAAGCTAAAAGAGAGGGATGTATGCATATACGGAAGATTCGCTCAGGAGAAGACAATATAGGAGGAGCAAAAGGAATTGTTCAGCACGCTGTTTTTCGAAGACGGTCTTGTTTTTTTCTCCTCTTCGTGATTGCTGTTTTTTTGTGTACCTCCTGCGGAAAGAAGCGATATCAGGATCAGTTTACCGATGTCTTTGACACGGCGTCGATGGTGATCGGGTATGAGGGGAAGGAAGCGGATTTTCAGAGGAGGTCCAAGCTTCTGCACGATACCCTGCTGCATTATCATGAACTTTTTGATGTCTATACAGCGTACCCGGGTGTGGAAAATTTAAAGAAGATCAATGAAGAGGCGGGAAAAGCGCCGGTGAAAGTCGATAAGGAGATTATGGCATTACTCCGCTTCGGCAAGGAAATCTATCAGGATACGGATGGAAGAGTCAATATTGCTTACGGGGCGGTTCTTTCTTTATGGCATGAAAAAAGAGAGGAGGGAATTGCGAGCCCGGAGCAGGCTTCCCTTCCGGATGACGAAGCCCTCGTGGATGCGGCGAAGCATTGCCATATCGAAGATTTGATTTTGGATGAGAAACAGTGTACGGTTTATTTTAAAGATCCAAAGCTTCGCCTGGATGTCGGGGGAATTGCAAAAGGCTGGTCTGTGGAGAGAGCGGCGGAAATTCTGGAGAAGGACGGTGCAAAGCAGTATTTACTGAATATTGGCGGAAACCTCCGCGCGATAGGGAAAAAAGTGGATGGAAAGCGCTGGATTTGTCCGGTACAAAATCCGTTTTATGTCGACGGGGAAGACGATGAACCGTATGCCGTAACAGGGGAAATAGAGAATACTTCTCTTGTGACAAGTGGCGACTACGAGCGGTATTATACGGTAGACGGTGTTCGTTATGCACATATCGTTGACCCGGAAACGCGCTATCCTGCGAATCGGCATCGTTCCGTCACGATTCTCACGAAAGATTCCGGCCTTGCGGACGGACTATCCACGGCGCTCTTCATTCTTTCCGTAGAGGACGGAAAGGCGCTTTTACAGAAGATAAAGAAGGAGAAGGCGGTCGATATTGAGGCAATGTGGGTGGAACCGAATCGGGAGAAAGAATACACGGCGCATTTTTTGCAGGCGGTTCGTGCAGAGGATTCGGAATAGTGCTTTGGCTTGCATCGTGTTTTTGAACAGGAAGAGGGAGAGAAAGCAATGCACGTATTTTTACTGGTTGGAGGAAAGCTGTTTATCGGTTTCCTGGCACTGATTATAACGGAGAAGAAGTCTTTACAAGGCTTCTTTTTTTGTTATAATAGCCACGACACGCACGGAAGCGTGTAAAAAGAATCAAATGTTTTTCATTAAGTACAAAACTTCTCAAAAAAGTCTTGCTTCAGTCCAGTCTTTATGCTATCTTAGTACAGCTGTGGCATGATAGCGATGAAGGAAAAGATTACTATAGAAATGAAAACCGAAAGGCATAAGTTTCTACAGAGAACTTTCCGGAGTGAATGTCAAGTTTAGAAACTGACGGCAGGTCACTGTACTACAATTTAAGCACCAAGCAGCGGGTGCGGCGTGTGTATTTGTATAAGATACGCGCGGAAACGTGTACAGTCACCAACTTATCGTCAATAACCCGATAGGAGGCGACTTTTTTTATGGCAAGTCAAGTAATGAGAATCACCTTAAAGGCTTATGAGCATAGCCTTGTGGACGAATCAGCCGCAAAAATCGTAGAGAACTGCAAGAAGACCGGTTCTCAGGTTTCCGGCCCTGTACCACTTCCGACGAAGAGGGAAGTTGTGACCATTCTTCGTGCGGTACACAAGTACAAGGACTCTCGTGAACAGTTCGAGCAGAGAACACACAAGAGACTGATTGATGTCATCAATCCGAATCAGAAGACCATGGACAGTCTTCAGAGACTCGAGATGCCGGCAGGTGTATTCGTAGACATCAAGATGAAAAACAAATAATTCTAGTATGAACCGAAAGGTTCCGCTGTAGAAAGGAGAACAGATGAAGAAAGCTATTTTAGCAACAAAAGTAGGAATGACACAGGTTTGGGATGAGAACGGCGTGTTGATTCCAGTAACTGTACTTCAGGCAGGTCCCTGCGTGGTAACCCAGGTGAAGACCCTTGAGAATGACGGTTACAAGGCGGTACAGGTTGGATTTCAGGATAAGAGAGAGAAGCTTTTGAACAAGCCCCTGAAGGGACAGTTCGATAAGGCCGGCGTTTCTTACAAGAGATTCTTGAGAGAGTTCCGTTTTGAAAATGCAGAAGAGTACAAGGTAAAAGATGAGATTAAGGCAGATATCTTTGCCGCAGGAGATAAGGTAGACGTCAGTGCTACTTCCAAAGGTAAGGGATTCGAATCTGCAATTAAGAAGTATGGACAGCACAGAGGACCTATGGCCCACGGCTCCAAGTTCCATCGTCATCAGGGTTCCAACGGTACATCCGCAACACCGTCCAGAGTACTTCCGGGTAAGGGAATGCCTTCCCACATGGGTGCGGTAAAGGTGACTACACAGAATCTTACTGTGGTACGTGTTGATGCGGAGAAAGGACTCATCCTCGTAAAGGGTGCGGTTCCGGGACCGAAGAAAGCTCTTGTTACCATTAAAGAAGCTGTAAAGTCCTAAGACGAAGGAAGGAGGAAGATAGTAATGGCTAACGTATCTGTATTTAATATGCAGGGCAAGGAAGTCGGCAAGATGGATTTAAACGATGCAATCTTTGCTGCTCCGGTCCATGAGCATTTGTTACACCTCGCTGTTGTGGCACAGCTTGCCGCTAAGCGTCAGGGTACACAGAAGGCATTAACCCGTTCGGAAGTTTCCGGAGGCGGAAGAAAGCCCTGGAGACAGAAGGGAACAGGTCATGCAAGACAAGGTTCCATCCGAGCACCGCAGTGGAAGGGCGGCGGAGTCGTATTTGCACCGACACCGAGAGATTACACCACCGGCATGAACAAGAAAGAGAAGAGAGCGGCACTTCGCTCGGCACTGTCCAACGCAGTAGCGGAGAACAAGCTGATTGTAGTGGATGAGATTCATTTCGATGAAATCAAGACCAAGAACTTCCAGAACATGCTGAACGCCTTCAAAGTGGAGAAAGCTTTCGTTCTTTTGGATGAAAATGATAAGAATACCGTGCTTTCCGCCAGAAACATTCAGGACGTAAAGACCGCGCAGGTAAACGAGCTGAATGTCTACGATGTTTTGAAGTATGGCACTGTATTAGCTACTAAGGCGGCTCTTTTAAAGGTTGAGGAGGTATACGCATAATGGCTAGTTTACAATATTTTGACGTAATCCTTCGCCCGGTAGTAACAGAGAAATCCATGGCGGATATGTCTGAGAAGAAGTACACCTTCCTGGTGAATCCGGAAGCAAACAAGTCTCAGATTAAAGAAGCCGTAGAGAAGATGTTCGAGGGCGCAAAGGTAAAGGCTGTAAATACCATGAATCTTGAAGGAAAGAAGAAGAGAAGAGGCATGGTCATCGGAAAGACAGCAAAGAAGAAGAAAGCAATCGTTACATTGACCGCTGATTCGAAGGAAATCGAGATTTTCAGCGCACTGTAAGAGAGAACTGCGTGAAAAAATTTCTCAATTATACGCAGGAAGAACAAAAGGAGAAAAGTATACATGGGTATTAAGACATATAAAGCTTATACACCGTCCAGAAGAAACATGACCGGTTCCGATTTCTCTGAAGTAACAAAGAAGTCTCCGGAGAAGTCTCTCCTGGCAAAGAAGAGTAAAACCGCCGGAAGAAACAATCAGGGTAAGATTACTGTTCGTCATCACGGCGGTGGAAACAGACAGAAGTACAGAATCATCGATTTCAAGAGAAACGCGAAGGACGGCATCGTTGCTACCGTTATCGGTATCGAGTATGATCCGAACCGTTCCGCAAATATTGCCCTTCTTTCTTATGAGGATGGAAGCAAGTCGTACATCCTGGCACCGAACGGTCTCACAGACGGGATGAAGGTGATGTCCGGTGAGAATGCCGAGGCAAGAGTAGGAAACTGCTTGCCGCTTGCCGTTATTCCGGTCGGTTCCGAGATTCATGCGATTGAGCTTAAGCCGGGTAAGGGCGCACAGCTCGTTCGTTCTGCGGGAAATGCCGCACAGCTTATGGCGAGAGAAGGAAAGTATGCAACCCTTCGTCTTCCTTCCGGTGAGATGAGAATGGTTCCCATTCAGTGCCGCGCAACACTCGGCGTAGTTGGAAACGGTGACCACAACCTCATCAATCTCGGTAAGGCAGGAAGAAAGCGCCACATGGGTATTCGTCCGACAGTCCGCGGTTCCGTTATGAACCCGAACGATCACCCGCACGGAGGTGGAGAAGGAAGAGCTCCGATCGGACGTCCGGGTCCCTGCACACCTTGGGGTAAGCCCGCACTTGGATTGAAGACCAGAAACAAGAAGAAAGCTTCCAATAAGCTTATCGTAAGAAGACGTGATGGTAGAGCCATCAAATAATTGAGGAGGAGAAAGAATAATGGCACGTTCTATTAAAAAAGGACCATTTGCAGATCAGAGTCTTTTAAAGGCTGTAGATGCACTGAATGCACAGAATCAAAAGACAGTAGTGAAAACCTGGTCTCGTCGTTCCACAATCTTCCCGTCATTTGTAGGTCACACCATTGCTATTCATGACGGAAGAAAGCATGTTCCTGTATATATCACAGAGGATATGGTCGGACACAAGCTTGGCGAATTCGTTGCCACCAGAACTTACCGTGGACATCATGGTAACGGCGACGAGAGAAAAGGATAATCTGCATAATTGAAAGGAGGACATGAACAATGTCAAAAGGTCATAGATCTCAGATTAAAAGAGAGAGAAATGCAAACAGCGATAAAAGACCTTCCGCAAAGCTTTCTTATGCTAGAGTGTCTGTACAGAAAGCTTGCTTTGTTTTGGATGCTATTCGTGGCAAGGGATTGGAAGAAGCGTTAGGAATTGTTACCTATAACCCAAGATATGCTTCGACATTACTGAAGAAACTTCTGGAGTCCGCTGCTGCCAATGCAGAGAACAATAACAATATGAACAGGGAAAATCTTTACGTTGCGGAGTGCTTTGCGAATGCTGCACCGACTTTAAAGAGAATTCACCCGAGAGCACAGGGAAGAGCATACAGAATCTTCAAGAGAAGCTCTCACATCACTGTTATTTTGGACGAAAGAAAGTAAGGAGGCAAGAATGGGACAGAAAGTCAATCCGCACGGTATGAGAGTCGGGATCATTAAAGACTGGGATTCCAAGTGGTACGCCGACAAGAAAAACTTTGCAGATACTCTTATTGAAGATCATAAGATCAGAGAGTTTTTAAAGAAAAAGCTGTACTCCGCAAATGTCTCTAAGATTGAAATCGAAAGAGCAGCTGAGGATAAGGTTCGCGTAACAATCTTCACAGCGAAGCCCGGTTATGTTATCGGTAAGGGCGGAGCAGAGATTGAGAAGCTGAAGAAGGAAGTACAGAAGTTTACCAAGAGAAATATCTTTATCGATATTAAAGAAATCAAGAGACCGGACAGAGACGCACAGCTTGTTGCGGAAAGCATTGCACTTTCTCTCGAGAACCGTGTTTCTTTCCGTAGAGCTTTGAAGCAGGCGATGTCCAGAACGATGAAATCCGGTGCGCTCGGTATTAAGGCGGCTGTATCCGGACGTCTCGGCGGAGCGGATATTGCGAGATCGGAGTTCTACAGCGAAGGTACCATTCCTTTGCAGACCCTTCGTGCAGATATCGACTACGGATTTGCAGAAGCGGATACGACCTATGGAAAATTGGGTGTAAAGGTATGGATTTACAAGGGCGAGGTTCTTCCTGCCAAGAAAAATAAGGAAGGGAGCGAGAAATAACTATGTTAATGCCTAAGAGAACGAAATTCCGTAAGCAGATGCGTGGCAGAATGACCGGTAAGGCCTCCAGAGGGAATACAGTCAGCCACGGAGAGTTCGGTATTGTTTCCACAGAACCTTGTTGGATCAGATCCAATCAAATTGAGGCAGCCAGAATTGCCCTTACAAGATACATCAAGCGTGGTGGTAAAGTTTGGATCGACATTTTCCCGGATAAGCCCGTTTCCGCTAAACCTTTGGGAGTACGTATGGGATCCGGAAAAGGTGCTACAGAGTATTGGGTAGCCGTTGTTAAGCCGGGCCGTGTTTTATTCGAGATTGCCGGTGTACCGGAAGAAGTTGCCAGAGAGGCGCTTAGACTTGCTTCTCACAAGCTTCCCTGTAACTGCAAGATCGTCGCAAAAGCAGATCTGGAAGGCGGTGATAACTAATGAAAAAGAAAACATATTTAGAAGAGCTGAAGGCAAAGTCAGCTGAGCAGCTGAATGAAGAGCTGGTTTCCGCAAAGAAGGAACTTTTCAATCTGCGATTCCAGAATGCAACCAATCAGTTGGATAATACAGCCCGCATTACCGAGGTTCGGAAAAACATCGCTCGGATTCAGACTGTTATCACTGAGAAAGCGAAAGCGTGAGAAGGGAGAACAGAAGAATGGAAAGAAATCTGAGAAAAACCCGTACCGGTAAGGTGGTTAGTGCAAAGATGGACAAGACCATCGTTATCGCTATCGAAGATCACGTGAAGCACCCGCTTATCGGAAAGATTGTGAAGCGTACTGTGAAGATTTATGCACATGACGAGAACAATGAAGCCGGTGAGGGAGATACAGTTAAGGTAATGGCAACCAGACCTTTGTCCAAGACCAAGAGATGGAGACTCGTTTCCATCATTGAGAAGGCGAAGTAATTGACGCAAGGAAGGAGCATATATGATTCAGCAGGAAACAAGACTGAGAGTTGCTGATAACACAGGTGCAAGAGAACTTCTTTGCATCAGAGTTATGGGTGGCTCAACCAGAAGATATGCCGCTATAGGAGATACCATTGTGGCTTCCGTAAAGGATGCTATTCCCGGCGGACAGGTGAAAAAGGGTGATGTGGTAAAGGCTGTTGTGGTTCGTACTGTTGACGAAACAAGAAGAAAAGACGGAAGCTATATCCGTTTTGATGAAAATGCAGCAGTAATCCTGAAAGAGGACAATACGCCGAAGGGCACCCGTATCTTTGGACCGGTAGCAAGAGAGTTGAGAGATCATGGTTACATGAAGATCGTTTCCCTTGCCCCGGAAGTATTATAAGGAGGGGAGCCGTATGCGTAGAATTAAGAAAGACGATATGGTAAGAATCATTACCGGTAAGGATAAAGGAAAAGAGGGTAAAGTTTTATCCTTTGATCCGAAGACCAACAAGGTAGTGGTAGAAGGTTGCAATATGGTAACCAAGCACCAGAAGCCGAGCCAGGCAAATCCGCAGGGCGGACTCTTAAAGAAGGAAGCTGCACTGGATGCCTCCAATGTGATGCTTCTTGTAGACGGACAGGCGACAAGAGTCGGTTTCAAGGTTGAAAATGGCAAGAAGGTACGTGTTGCGAAGAAGACCGGCAAGGTTATTGATTAAGAGAAAGGAGGAATCGAGAGATGGCTAGATTAAAGGATATTTATAATAGCGAAATCAAAGAAGCTTTGCGTAAGAAGTTCAATTATAAGAACGTAAACGAAATTCCAAAGCTTGAGAAAATCGTCATCAACATGGGTGTTGGTGAAGCAAAAGAAAATTCCAAGGTTCTCGACAGTGCCGTTCGTGATTTAGAGATTATCACAGGGCAGCACGCAGTAACCACAAAGGCTAGAAAGTCTGTTGCGAACTTCAAGATCAGAGAGGGACAGGCTATCGGATGTAAGGTTACCCTTCGCGGAGAGAAGATGTACGAGTTTGCTGATCGTTTGATCAACCTGGCTCTTCCCCGTGTAAGAGACTTCCGCGGTGTGAACCCGAATGCCTTCGATGGCAGAGGAAACTATGCCCTTGGAATCAAAGAGCAGATTATTTTCCCTGAAATCGAGTTCGATAAGGTAGACAAGGTAAGAGGAATGGATATCATCTTCGTTACAACGGCGAAGACCGATGAAGAGTCCAGAGAACTGCTTACCCTGTTCAATATGCCTTTTGCGAAATAATCGGAGGAAAAAATGGCAAAATTATCAATGAAATTAAAGCAGCAAAGACCTGCAAAGTTCTCCACAAGAGAATATACAAGATGTAAGATTTGCGGACGTCCGCATTCCGTACTTCGTAAGTATGGAATCTGCCGTGTATGCTTCCGTGAACTCGCATACAAGGGAGAGATTCCCGGTGTTCGGAAAGCATCTTGGTAAGTAGTTGTCACGAAGAATACCGCTTTTAAGCGGTATTCCGAAAGAAAAGACGGGAAGAGCGGAAAGCGCTTCATCGCCTTTTTGGATAAAAGAAAGAAGAAAGGATATCCGTAAAATGAGTATGAGTGATCCAATCGCAGATATGCTTACAAGAATTCGTAATGCAAATACTGCAAAGCATGATTCAGTTTTGATTCCGGCTTCTAAGATGAAGAAAGCCATTGCTGAGATTCTTCTGAAAGAGGGATATATCGCAAGCTGCGAAATCGTAGAGAACGGAAAGTTCCAGGACATCAAAATCGGTTTAAAGTATGGGGCAAGTAAGGATGACAAGATTATCTCCGGCATTCGCAAAATCTCCAAGCCCGGTCTTCGTGTATATGCCGGTAAAGAGAATATGCCGAGAGTACTTGGCGGACTGGGAACTGCAATCATTTCTACAAACCAGGGTGTAATCACCGACAAGGAAGCAAGACAAAAGGGTGTAGGTGGAGAAGTCCTTGCCTTTGTATGGTAATCTGTCGGAATATATTTTCTGAAAACAGTATTTTACTGAGAATTTAAGAGAGGAGTATACTATGTCACGTATCGGAAAATTACCGGTCGCGATCCCGGCAGGCGTTACTGTTGAGATTAAGGACAATGTAGTAAAGGTAAAGGGACCGAAGGGAACTTTGGAAAGAACCTTTGCAAAAGAAATCGGAATCAAGGAAGAGGATGGACATCTCCTCGTTTCCCGTCCGAATGACAATAAGAAAGAGAAGTCTTTACACGGTTTGACGAGAGCCCTTCTTTTCAACATGGTTGAGGGCGTATCGAACGGCTATGAGAAGAAGCTGGAAATTAACGGTGTGGGTTACAGAGCTGCAAAGCAGGGCAAGACCTTGACTTTGACCCTCGGTTATTCTCACCCGGTTACGATGGAAGATCCGGAAGGAATTGAGACTGTACTGGAAGGAACCAATACCATTTTCGTAAAGGGAATTGATAAGGAAAAGGTTGGACAGTACGCTGCAGAAATCCGTGGGAAGAGAGCACCGGAGCCTTACAAGGGCAAGGGTATCAAGTATGCTACCGAAGTTATCCGTCGTAAAGTCGGAAAGACCGGTAAGAAATAATAGGAGGAAAGTAGAATGGTTAGTAAGAAAAATAAAGCCGAGCTTCGTCAAAAAAAGCACGCAAGAATCAGAAACCGTTTGTCCGGAACTCCTGAGAGACCTCGTCTTGCAGTATTTCGTTCCAACAAGCATATTTATGCACAGCTTATCGATGATGTTGCCGGAAATACCTTGTGTGCAGCTTCTACCTTGGATAAGAATGCAGGCCTGCAGTATACCGATACTGTGGAAGCAGCGCAGTTTGTCGGCAAGTCTATTGCTGAGAAGGCAGTAGCGAAGGGAATCAAGGAAGTCGTATTCGACAGAGCCGGATTCCTGTATCATGGTAAGGTTCAGGCTCTTGCAGATGCTGCGAGAGAAGCCGGACTTGTATTCTAATCGAGAGGAGAAATCACTAAGATGAAGCGCGAAAAAATTGACGCAAATCAGTTAGAATTAAATGACAGTGTAGTCGCTATCAAGCGTGTAGCGAAGACTGTTAAGGGTGGTCGTACCATGAGATTCTCCGCTCTTGTAGTAGTAGGAGACGGGAACGGTCATGTGGGTTGCGGAACAGGAAAGGCAGCGGAAGTTCCTGAGGCAATCCGGAAAGCAAAAGAGGCTGCAGTAAGACATATCGTTACTGTACCGGTAAATGAGGATAAGTCAGTTCCGCACGACTATATCGGAAAGTTCGGTGCATCTACCGTTCTTCTGAAGAAGGCTCCGGAAGGAACCGGAATCATCGCCGGCGGTCCGGCACGTATGGTCTGCGAACTTGCAGGAATTAAGAACATCCGTACAAAATCCTTAGGATCAAACAATAAAACAAATGTGGTTTATGCTACTTTACAGGGTCTTACCTCTATGAAGACACCGGAGCAGTTCGCGGTTCTTCGTGGAAAGACAGTAGCAGAGATTACAGGTTAAGGGGGGTATCATGGCTGATAAATTAAGAATTACTTTAGTAAAGTCTACAATCGGTGCCATCCCTAAGCAGAAGGCAACTGTGCAAGCTCTTGGATTAAAGAAGATTCGTCAATCCGTTGAGCTTCCCAACAACGGCGCTACTAAGGGAATGATTCAGAAAGTCAATCACTTAGTAAAAGTGGAAGAAATCTAAGGAGGCGAAATATGGAGTTAGCAAATTTATCTCCTGCTGAGGGCTCTAAGCACTCCCAGAATTTCCGTCGCGGCAGAGGCCACGGTTCAGGAAATGGAAAGACAGCAGGTAAGGGACATAAGGGACAGAAGGCTCGTTCCGGTGCACCGAGACTTGGTTTCGAAGGTGGACAGATGCCTTTATTCCGTCGTATTCCGAAGAGAGGATTTACAGATCCCAACTCGAAGATTATTACGGGAATCAATGTTTCCGTATTGGAAGCAAAGTACAATGCCGGAGAGGAAGTCAATCCGGAGAGCTTACTTGAAAAGAGAATCATCCGTAAGTTAAACGACGGTGTAAAGATTCTTGGAAACGGAGAGCTGAAAAAGAAGCTTACCGTGAAAGCAAATGCTTTCTCGGAAGGGGCAAAAGAAAAGATTGAGGCTTGTGGCGGAACCTGTGAGGTGATTTAATGCTTCAGACAATACGAAATGCCTTTAAAGTGAAAGATTTACGGGATCGCTTGATTTTCGTACTTCTGATGCTTGTAGTAATTCGTTTTGGCTCTAATCTTCCTATCCCGGGTGTAAATCCGGGATATTTTGGAGATTTATTTAAGAATATGGCAGGAAACGATGCGTTCGGCTGGTTCAACTCCATGACGGGTGGATCCTTTGAACAGCTCAGTATTTTTGCCTTATCCATTACACCCTATATTACTTCTTCCATTATTATTCAGCTTCTCACCGTGGCGATTCCCGCCCTGGAAGAGATTCAGAAAGATGGAGAAGAGGGAAGAAGAAAACTGACGGAATACACAAGATATGTGACTATCGGTCTTGCTCTTTTGGAGTCCATGGCTATGGCAGTCGGATTTGGCGGTTCCGGTCTTTTGATTGGATATGCGGAGGGAAGTATTTTCCGTAAGATTGCCGGAGTAGTGATTTGCGTAGTTGCGATGACCGCAGGTTCCGCTCTTCTGATGTGGATTGGAGAAAGAATAACGGATAAAGGGGTTGGAAACGGTATTTCCCTCGTTCTTTTATTTAACATTCTCTCTTCCATCCCGCAGGATTTTATCACTCTGTATGAACGCTTTATCATGAACCACAATATTGCAACCATGGTAGTGGCTGCCATCATCATTGCTGTGGCGGTTTTCTGTATGGTCTGCTTTACGGTGGTATTGCAGGATGCGGAAAGAAGAATCCCGGTACAGTACAGTAGACGTGTACAGGGAAGAGGGATGGTTGGCGGACAGCAATCACAGATTCCGTTGAAGGTGAACACGGCGAGCGTTATGCCGGTTATCTTTGCTTCCTCCCTTCTGACGATGCCGGTCGTACTCGGGCAGATCTTGCACGTAAACAACAGTACCATTATCGGAAAGATTATCATGGCATTGAATTCCGGTTCGTGGATGAATCCGAACGCCCCGATTTACTCGTTGGGACTCATTTTATACATTGCGTTACTTTATTTCTTCGCTTATTTCTATACTTCCATTTCTTTCAATCCTTTGGAAGTGGCGAATAACATGAAGAAACAGGGCGGATTTATTCCGGGAATCAGACCGGGAAAGCCAACCAGCGACTATCTGGACGGCATTCTTCGCTACATCGTGTTTATCGGTGCGACAGGACTTGCTATTGTTGCACTTGTTCCGATTTTCATTTCCGGTATGTTCAATGTGAGTCGTATTTCTTTCTCCGGAACCTCCCTCATCATTATCGTCGGGGTTGTTTTAGAGACTTTGAAAGCAATTGATTCACAAATGGTGATTCGAAATTATAAGGGATTCTTGGACAATTAATCTATAAGCCCCCTTAGCGTGCGATACCTGCACTGTTAAGGGGGCTCATAGTGGTTTTTCACACAGGGGAAGAGGCTATTGATGAAGATTATTATGTTAGGAGCACCCGGTGCAGGAAAAGGGAGCCAGGCGAGCCGGATTTCAGCAGTGTATAAGCTTCCGCATATTTCCACAGGAGATATTTTCAGAGCAAATCTGAAAGAAGAGACGGAACTCGGGAAAAAAGCGAAGCACTATATGGATAGGGGAGAGCTGGTTCCCGATGATATTACGATAGCAATGCTCTTGGAGCGAATTCATAAAGAGGATTGCAAAAACGGCTATATCTTGGACGGTTTTCCGAGAACCATTCCGCAGGCGGAGGCTTTGAAGGAAGCTTTGGAAAAGAGCAAAGAAAAGATCGATTTGGCTCTGGATGTGGAAGTGCCGGATGATCTGATTGTGAAGAGAATGGCAGGAAGACGGAGTTGTCCGAATTGCGGAGCGATTTATCACGTTCTTACACTTCCCCCGAAGATAGAAGGAACCTGTGACCGCTGCGGCGGAAAGCTGGTGCAGCGCGAAGATGATAATGAGGAGACGGTGAAGAAGCGCCTTCAGGTTTATCATGAAGCAACGGAACCTTTAATTCATTATTATAAGAAGGAAGGGATTCTGGAAGAAATTGACGGAACCCGGGATGTGGAGCAGGTCTTCGAAACAGTGAGAAAGAAGATTGAGGAAAAATTATAAACGAGAAGAGTTTATGATTTAGAGAACAAAAGAAAAGAAGGAAAAGCATGATTGAGATAAAGTCTAAGAGAGAAATTGAACTCATGCGAGATGCGGGAAAAGTTCTCGCTGAGGTTCATGAGAAGGTGGGAGAAGCTGTGGCTCCCGGAAAGAGTACTTTAGAGCTGAACGATTATGCGGAAAGCCTCATTCGGAAAGCGGGTTGTACACCGAGTTTTCTCCATTTATATGATTTCCCGGCAGCTTGCTGTGTATCGGTAAATGAGGAACTCATCCACGGTATTCCTACTAAGGATAGAATTCTGAAGGAAGGCGATATCGTATCCTTTGATATCGGGACAAATTATAAGGGCTATCATTCCGATGCGGCACGTACCTGGGCAGTGGGAGAGATTTCTCCGGAATCGAAGAGGCTCATCGATACGGCAAAAGAAGCATTCTTTAGAGGAATTGCGGAAGCTGTTCCGGACAATCACTTGAACGATATTTGCGGAACCATCGGCGATTTTGTAGAAAGCCGGGGGTACGGCGTTGTTCGGGATTATGTGGGACATGGTATCGGAGAGAAGGTACACATGGATCCGGAAGTGCCGAACTTCCGTATGAAGAAGAAAGGACCGAAGCTTCAGGCAGGAATGACGCTGGCTATCGAACCGATGATTACCGAAGGAAACCCGGAAGTCAGGGTTTTATCGAACGACTGGACGGTTGTTCCACTGGACGGAAAACTTACAGCACATTATGAAAACACAATTTTAATCACAGACAATGGACCGGAAATCCTGAGTCTTATGAAAGGATAAGCAGAGTATGTCGAAATCAGATGTGATCGAAATTACAGGAAAAGTATTGGAGAAGTTACCGAACGCCATGTTTCAGGTGGAACTGGAAAATGGACATCAGGTACTCGCCCACATTTCGGGGAAACTCAGAATGAATTATATCCGCATTCTCCCCGGAGATAAGGTGACCATTGAGCTTTCTCCTTATGACCTTTCCAAGGGCAGAATCATCTGGAGAGATAAGTAAGTTTCGCTTTACATTCAAAGACTGTTTTGCTAGAATTATACGGCAACTCTGTTCAAATTCGTAAAGGAAAGGGGAATTTACTTATGAAAGTAAGATCATCAGTAAAACCGATCTGCGAAAAATGCAAAGTAATTAAGCGGAAGGGCGCTATCAGAATTATCTGTGAGAACCCCAAGCATAAGCAGAGACAAGGTTAATTAACAGGAGGAAACAAAGATGGCTCGTATTGCAGGTGTGGATTTACCTAGAGAAAAGCGAATCGAAATCGGTTTGACTTACATCTATGGAATCGGAAGATCATCCGCTGATAAGATTCTTCAGGCTACCGGCGTGAACCCGGACACCAGAGTGAAGGATCTGACAGATGATGAAGTGAAGAATCTTGCCAACTATATCGCCGAAAACCAGATGGTAGAAGGTGATCTTCGTAGAGAGATCGCGCTGAACATCAAGCGTTTGCAGGAGATTGGTTGCTACAGAGGAATTCGTCACAGAAAGGGACTTCCGGTAAGAGGGCAGAAGACCAAAACCAATGCAAGAACCCGTAAGGGACCGAGAAAGACCGTTGCAAATAAGAAGAAGTAAGGTCTCGGGCAAGTAACTAAGAGGATCTTCATGTTTTAATTACAGGAAGAAATGAATAAGGAAAGTAGGTTAGTTTAACTATGGCTAAGTCAACTGGTAAGAGAGTGACAAAAAAGCGCGTAAAGAAAAACGTTGAACGCGGACAGGCACATATCCAATCATCTTTCAATAACACAATCGTTACTTTGACAGATGCACAGGGAAATGCTCTTTCTTGGGCAAGTGCCGGCGGTCTGGGATTTAGAGGTTCAAGAAAATCTACTCCATATGCAGCTCAGATGGCTGCTGAAACTGCTGTAAAGGCAGCTTTGGTACATGGCCTTAAGTATGTGGATGTAATGGTTAAAGGACCGGGATCCGGAAGAGAAGCCGCTATCCGTGCCTTACAGGCAAACGGACTGGAAGTAACATCCATTAAGGACGTAACACCGGTACCCCATAACGGATGCCGCCCGCCGAAGCGCAGAAGAGTATAATTATTTTGCTTGTTATTCTGTAAATGAAATAGATTTATAAGAAGACAATCTGCTATAGTAGAGACAATCTGTTATAGCGGAGAAAGCATTATACGAGAACAGTATGACCATTTGGTCAGCCCGAAGAAGCCAAAGGTGTAAAGGGCGTATCAAAAGATTGCAATGGTTCTTTTCTGCTTAGAAGAGAACGAGACTTGATATTTAGGAGGATAATATGGCAGTAGATAAGGTTCCTGTGCTTAAAAGATGCAGGTCACTTGGACTTGACCCGGTATTCTTGGGAGTCGACAAGAAATCAAATAGACAGGCAAGAAACGCTAGAAGAAAGATGAGTGAGTACGGATTACAGCTTCGCGAAAAGCAGAAAGCCAAGTTCATCTACGGTGTACTGGAGAAGCCGTTCCGTAACTACTATGCGAAGGCAGAGAGACTTCCGGGACAGACCGGTGAGAATCTGATGGTTCTTTTGGAGAGCAGACTGGACAATGTCATCTTCCGTATGGGAATGGCAAGAACCAGAAGAGAAGCGAGACAGGTTGTCGGACATCGTCATGTAACGGTAAACGGAAAGATTGTGAATATCCCGTCTTATCTTGTTTCTGCTGGAGACGTTGTGGCAATCAAGGAGTCTTCCAAGACAACCCAGAGATTTAAGGATATCACGGAAGTGACAAACGGTAGAATGGTACCGGCTTGGTTGGAAGTGGATGAAGAGAAACTCTCTGCAAGCGTTAAGAATTTACCGCATAGAGAAGAAATCGACGTTCCCGTAAACGAGATGTTAATCGTCGAGTTGTACTCTAAGTAATTCTTGTTTAGCCTAAAAAAGGAGGCGGCATGTTTGATTTTGAAAAACCAAACATTGAAATTCTTGCAATTTCAGAGGATAAGCGCTACGGTCGCTTTGTATGCGAACCCTTGGAAAGAGGGTATGGTGCGACCTTGGGAAATTCTTTACGGAGAATGATGCTTTCCTCTCTGCCCGGGGCTGCAGTATCTGCAATTCGGATTCAGGGACAGACAGGGGATGCGATATCCGGAGTAAAAGAGAGTTATAGCGAGGTTTTAACGAATTTGAAATCCATGGCGATTACTCTTCCGGAGGATGTAGAGAAAGTGGAAGCACATCTCGAAGTCCGTGATCAGGAGGAAGCATTGGCTTCCGATTTTAAAGCAGAGACAGAGTTTGTCATTATCAATCCCGATTTACATATAGCAACTCTTGAGAAGGGGGCAGAGTTCGTTGCGGACATTGTCATCACAAGAGGACAGGGCTATGTGGGAACAGTGAAAGAGAAGGAATCCAGTTATCCGAAGGGATATACCCTCCTGGATGCATTATATACACCTGTTGAAAGAGTCAATATGACTGTAGAGAATACCCGTGTAGGAAACATGACGGACTACGATAAATTGACTTTGGATGTATATACAAACGGCTGTATGTTGCCGCAGGATGCAGTTTCTGCCGCAGCGAAAATGCTCTTTCAGCATCTGGATCTCTTCGTCAATCTTTCTTCAGAGGCGGCGGATACGCAGCTCATGGTGGAGAAAGAGGAAGATGACAAGGGCAAAGTTTTAGAAATGAATATTGATGAACTGGAACTCAGTGTCCGTTCCTATAACTGCTTAAAGAGGGCAGGAATCAATACGGTTTCGGAGTTGACTTCGAAAACACCGGAGGACATGATGAAGGTTCGAAACTTAGGAAGAAAGTCACTGGAAGAAGTACTTGCAAAGCTTCGTGAATTGAATCTGGGACTTTCCGTTCCTGAAGAATAAAAAGATTACCCGATAAGACTAAAAAGCACGGATAAGGAGAATTAAAATGGCAATGTATAGAAAATTAGGAAAAGCTTCCAGCCCGAGAAAGGCTATGCTTCGTTCCCTTACAACGGCAGTACTCGAGCACGGTAAGGTATTTACCACAGAGGCCAGAGCGAAGGAAGTTCGGAAGCAGGTAGAGAAGCTGATTGCTCTTGCGGTAAGAGAGAAAGACAACTATGAGATGGTTGCCGTTAAGGCAAAGGTTGCAAAGAAGGATGCGGACGGAAAGCGCGTTAAAGAAGTGAAAGACGGTAAGAAGGTTACAGTCTATGAGGAAGTAGAGAAGTCCATCCAGAAGGATAAGCCTTCCCGTTTGCAGGCTCGTCGTCAGATTCTTGCAGCAACATACGTTCCGACGGTAAGACCGGCGGAAGCGGCAGGAAGAAAGAAGAACACCAAGAAGCTGGATCTTGCGAAGAAGCTTTTCGATGAAATCGCACCGAAGTATGTTGATCGTAAGGGCGGATATACCAGAATTGTGAAGGTAGGTCTTCGTAAAGGAGATGCTGCTATGGAAGTACTTTTAGAGCTTGTATAAAGCGAAAAGTTTCCGAGTACAGAGGAAATCGGAAACACGAATGAACAGATTGCGTAAAAGAGGCGGTGCAGTGCATCGCTTCTTTTTTTGAAGAAAAGAGGGAAAGGGCAGTGTAAAATGCTTGTAAGAGAAATGCAAGTTGATTCCCCCGCATGCCATGGCGTATACTAAATTACAGCATGAACGGAGAAAAGGAAGCGGCTTTCTCCGTCACAATAAGGAGGACGCGATGTTTAGAAAAACGAAAATGCTATGGTTCGGCCTGATTTTTACGGCAGTTTGTGCCTTTCCTGCAATGGCCAAAGATAGCATCAGTCATATCATGAATATCAATATCAAGGTCGACCGGAATATCCAGGATCTGGAGCCGGGAGAAAACCTTGGGAACATCAGTGAAGCGGACTTTTCCACCGGGAACACGGATCGCTACCATGTGGATGCCGTGCAGTGGATTGACAGCGGAAATGCGGACACGCTCCGTGTGGGAAGTGAGCCGAAGGTGAAGCTCTATCTCACGGCAGACAGCAAAGACAAGCCGAATGGAGATACCCTTTACTATCAGTTTTTTGGGGCATATAACAGCAGCAATGTTCGTGTAAACAATGCCAGCTTTGTCAGCGCAAGAAGAATCAGTGCAACAGAGCTGGAAGTGATCCTGCAACTACGTCCGATTGCGGGAACATACGACGCACCGGATAATCTTGCCTGGTCGGCAAACAGTTTGGGAAGAGCATCCTGGACTGCCGGGCAAAACAGTTCCGGTTACTTTGAAGTGAAGCTCTTGAAAGAGGGAAAACAGCTGGCAAAGATTACGACCGATGCCAGGAGTCTAAATCTTTATCCCTGGATGACGGAGGAAGGAAGTTATACATTTTCCGTAAAATCAATCCCTTACACCGATAGCCAGAAGAAGTCCGGAAAAGCATCGGATGAAACGGAATCGGATACTTTACAGATTACCTCCGGGAACCGTTCTACAGGTGCGGGAAAGTACGGAGAGATCCAGATTTTCGGACAGAACGCGGAAAAACACGCCAATACAACGATTCCGTCAACCATCGGATGGAGTCAGATGAACGGAAAGTGGTATTTTCGTTATCCGAACAGTCAGCCTGCCGTGAATGCATGGCTCGATTGGAACGGACATTGGTATCATTTTAACGGACAGGGAGAAATGGAGACAGGGTGGTTCAAGAGCACCTATGGGAACTGGTTCTACCTGGATCCGACCAATGGAGATGCGAAAACGGGTTGGCGGCTCATCAACAATGTCTGGTATTATTTTACACCGGAGCAGGGCGACCGGCAGTGTATCATGCTTTCCGGCGGAATTTTTCCGATTGGACAGGAGAGTTATTACTTTGACGGTAGCGGGGCGATGCGAACAGGCTGGATCGGCGTCATGGTAAACGGAAAACAGATTTACTATTACTTCAGAGAAAACGGTGCGATGGTAAAGAATACCACGATTAACGGATTTCGCTTAAACGAGCAGGGACAGTGGGTTTCTTAAAAGAGAAGGAACCCGGAGGTAGATTTTATGAATGATTTTAGAGAGAAAAAGAATGCGCGTCTTCTTATGGCGATGCATGGTTTAAGAGAAGAAGGCGGGAAAGAGTGGGAAGACCGTTTAATGGATGCCCTGCTTCATTATGCGGAGTTTTATGTACCGATGCGTACCTTCTTTGAAGGAGAAGAGAAGAAGCCGGTTTTTGCCGTAGTACAAGATAAAGAACAGAATCACTTCTATGCGCTCTTCACTTCCAAAGAGAGAGCGAAGAAGTGGCCGAATGAAACGGAGGGAGAAGCGATTCTGAACTTTCATCAGCTTGCGGTGACGGCACTGGACGATCCGAGAATCTCCGGCTTCGTTATCGATATGAATACGGAAAATTTTATTCTTTGGAGAAAGTTTATCGGAGATTGCATTCATGTAGAGCAGGCGGAACTCATGGGTGAGGTTCCTGTGCGCCCGGGTAAAGATCTTCGATTTATGGAGCCGATCGGCGACGCACAAGAGTTAAGCGAAGCCCTGGCAGAGTATATGCGGGATGACTCGAATGTAACGGCGGCGTATTTACTTGGTGCAGAACAGAATGGAAAGCAGTTTAATCTCTGTATCGTGAGTCATGTGGGGAGTATACAGCCGAGCTTTGCGAATATTACTACCGTGGCAAATGATTTCTCGGGAGGCGTTCCCTTTGCAGTGATGTCATACAGGGCTGAGGAGGCGGAAAAAGCGGTCAAGGATAAAATGCCGTTTTACAGAAAACCGTTTCAGCTATAAAAATAAAAACAAAACAAATATTCTGTAAAACTGTTTACAAAACGGATGTTCTGTGTTATTCTTCCTTCTGTAAAAGCGAACTGGCGTTTACAAAAAGGAGCGAACGATGAGGATAAACTTGAGGACTTTCGAAATATTTGTTACAGCGATGCTGATTTTTTCATTACTGGGCGTTTTGTCGATTCTGCCGGGAGTACAACTGCTTGGTTTTGCAGGAGCGTTGATTTCCGTGTTCTTTCTTCATGAGATTGAGAAAGAGTGGCAGAGAAGAAAGAAGAAGGCCGTATTCTATAAGAGGATGGAGAAGATTATCGCGAGAAGACTACAGGACGTAGCATAGATTAGCGTATACCTGGAGCGTATTCTCTATAACGTGGAGAATACGCTTTCGGAATTAAAAAGAGCCCGAACCAAACGGTTCGGGCTCTTTTTCTTGCCTGCATTGCAAGGGATTTCTTATTCTGCAGCGATAGCACCGGTTGGGCAAGGCTCCTCACAAGCTCCGCAGTCGATGCAAGTATCCGGATCAACAACATACTTTGTCGGACCCTCGGAAATTGCCTGTACAGGGCATACAGCTGCGCATGCTCCACAGCTAACGCACTCATCACTAATTACGTGTGCCATATCCATTCCTCCTTATGTATAAATAGACTAAAAGGCTTTACCTCCCAGTAAAGCCGACTCTATTTTATAGCATTTCCGGAGGATTGACAAGAAAATAGCATGTTCAAAAAAAAATAATAGATTGTCCCCTGGGAATCCAGTATACTGAGCCTATGATTTTAAATGTATCGATGCTTAGCAAATCCTATGTAGGAAAAACAGTACTGAATGAGGTGTCTTTCCATCTTGAAGAGAAAGAGAAGGCGGCGATTGTCGGGATAAACGGTTCCGGAAAAACAACTTTGCTCCGATGTATTCTGGGAATTGAGGAGGCAGATGAGGGGGGCATTGCTTTTTCTAAAGAGAAAAAGATGGCATACCTCGCACAGCAACACGCCGATATCGAGACGGAAGACGAGAGTTTTCAGTCTCTTTCCGGTGGACAGAAAACGAAGAAAAGGCTGGAGGAGATCTTGCAGGAGAAGCCGGATCTTCTGATTCTGGATGAGCCTACAAACCATCTGGATATTCAGTCCCTGCAATGGCTGGAGAAAGTGCTGAAGCGCTATGACGGGGCGGTACTTCTGGTTTCGCATGACCGCTATTTTCTGGATAAGATTGTTACGAAAGTAATCGACCTGGAAAACGGGAAAGCCAGAGTCTACCAGGGAAATTATACCGCTTATGCAGAGAAGAAGAGACAGCTTCGGGCGGCAGAGTGGAAGGCCTTTTTGAATCAGCAGGCAGAGTTAAAGCATCAGGAGGCCGTTATCGAAAAACTGCGGCAGTTTAACCGGGAGAAGAGTATTAAGCGTGCGGAGTCTCGTGAAAAAATGCTGGAAAAGGTGGAGAGGCTGGAAAGGCCGGAGGATACGGAAAATGCGATGAAGTTGCTGTTCGCGCCGAAAGAGAGTTCCGGAAATGATGTTCTGACCACCGTGGATCTCGGGAAAAGCTATGATGATAAAAGGCTTTTTTCTCATGCAAGTTTTACGATTCATCGGGGAGAGCACGTCGCGCTGATTGGAGATAACGGAACGGGAAAAACGACGTTATTAAAGATTCTCAATGGACTGGTGCAGGCGGATGAAGGAGAATTCCGTCTGGGAGCAAAGGTTCATATAGCCTACTATGATCAGGAGCATGCGGTTCTCAACATGGAGAAAACGCTCTTTGAAGAGATACAGGATACTTATCCGGATAGGAATAACACGAAGGTGCGGAATGCTCTTGCCGCCTTTCTTTTTACGGGGGATGATGTTTATAAGCGGATTAAAGATCTATCGGGAGGAGAGCAGGGAAGAGTCAGTTTGTTGAAACTGATGCTTTCCGATGCGAACTTCTTGATATTGGATGAGCCGACGAACCATCTGGATATTCAGGGGAAGGAAGTGCTGGAAGAGGCAATCCGGAATTATGAGGGAACCGTCCTCTATGTGTCCCACGACCGCTATTTCATTAACCAAACCGCAACACGCATTATCGAACTCTTTTCCAATCGCTTTGATAATTATATCGGAAATTATGATTATTATGAGGAAAAGAAGGAAGCGGTCCGTGCCTACGGGGACGCACAGCAGAAAGACAAGAAGCAGAAAGGAAAAGCGGAGAGCAAAGCGGAAGGAGAAGAGAACCTTAGGGAAAATAGAGAGAAAGACAGTAAGAAGCAGGACTGGGAAAGCCAGAAGGAGTTCTCTGCAAAGAAACGGAAGTGGCAGAATGCGTTACAGAGAGCGGAAGAAAAGATTGCGTCGCTGGAAGAACGAAAGAACGAACTTACCGCCTCTATGGAAGCAGTGGGCAGTGACGTCGGAAAGTTGATGGAAATTCATAAGGAGCAGGAGGAAATCGAAGCGGAACTGGAAGAACAGTATGCCGTTTGGGAAGAAAGCTCCACCATGCTGGAGGAGCTTTCTTAGTTTTCTTCATACACAGAGCCTGCTTGCTTTCCTTTCGACTCCGGAGGAGCACAGTTCATCTCCTCCAGCTCCGGAGGTTCTCCGTTCCCTTCCCTTCTACGCCGAAGAAACTCAGTCAACGTCCTTCATACTAAGAGATATCTTTTTCCTCTCCGGGTCAACGGAGAGGATTTTTACTTTCACAATATCGCCGAGTTTTACGACATCCAGAGGATGTTTTACGAACTTCTTCGAGAGGGCGGAGATATGTACCAGACCGTCCTGATGTACACCGATGTCGACAAAGGCGCCGAAGTCCAGAACGTTCCGAACCGTACCGGTCAGAACCATTCCCTCCTTCAGGTCGGAAATCTCCAGGACATCGCTTCTAAGGATTGGCTTCGGCACATCTTCTCTCGGATCGCGTCCCGGTTTTGCCAGTGCTTCTTCCAAATCCTTTAAGGTAAAGCTTCCGATAGAGAGTTGCTCTTCTATTGCCTTTCTGCCTCCGGGATAGGCTTGAATCTTAGCGGGGATTTCACTGCCCCTTCCTTCCGTGATGTCCTTCTCGCTTAACCCCAGAAGTTGCAGCAATTCCTTTGCCTTGTCGTAGGATTCGGGGTGAACGGAGGTGCCGTCCAGAAATTCCTTACCATTTCGGATGCGTAGAAATCCTGCGCTTTGCTCAAAAGCTTTCGGACCGAGTTTGGCAACCTTCAGGAGTTCCTTCCGATTTCGGAAAGCCCCGTTTTTCTCTCTGTATGCCACAATGTTCTTCGAAAGAGGCTTCGTGATCCCGGAAATATAGGAGAGAAGAGCGAAAGACGCGGTATTTAAGTCTACACCGACGCGGTTTACACAGTCTTCTACCGTGTTATGCAGTTGTTCTTCCAGCTTATTTTGATTCATGTCGTGCTGGTATTGTCCGACACCGATGGCTTTCGGCTCAATTTTAACAAGCTCGGCGAGCGGATCCTGGAGTCTTCTTGCCATAGAGGTCGAGCTTCTCTCTCCCGTGTCAAAGTCCGGAAACTCCTCTGTTGCCAGTTTACTTGCCGAGTACACCGAGGCACCGGCTTCATTCACAATGACATATTGCACTTTGCTCTTTGTTCTCTGGAGATAATCGCTGATGATTTTCTCCGATTCCCTGGATGCGGTACCGTTTCCCAAGGCGATGAGGTCTACCTTGTCTTTTTCAATCAAACGGTGGATGGTATCCATCGCTTCTTTGACCTGATTTTTCGGTGCGGTCGGGTAAATGACAGCGGTATCCAGGACTTTTCCGGTCGGGTCCACTACGGCAATTTTACAGCCGGTACGAAATCCGGGGTCCCAGCCGAGCACCACTTTTCCTACAATGGGCGCCTGCATGAGAAGCTGCTTCAGATTGTCCGCGAAAATGGCGATGGCGCCGTCTTCCGCTTTCTCCGTAAGCCCCGCCCGAATTTCATTTTCAATAGAAGGCGCAATAAGTCGCTTGTAGCTGTCCTGGATAGCTTCCAGAAGGAGCTTTCTTTGCTCGACGGAAAGTCCCTTTCCTCTTCGCTCTTCCATGTAGTGCAGAATTTCTTCTTCCGGGAAAAGGAGCTTTACCGTAAGAATCTTTTCTTTTTCCCCGCGGTTGATGGCGAGAACGCGATAGCCGGGAATCGTTTTTAAGCTTTCTTCATAAGAAAAATACATCTCATACGTTTTATTTTCCGGATTTTCGGCTTTCTCTTTTAAAGCGGAGCTGATCCTTCCTTCTTTTATCGTTTTATTGCGAATCAACTCCCGGAGTGTTGCATCCTCGGAAAAGTCTTCGGCGAGAATATCCTTCGCATATTGCAGAGCTTCTTCGATAGAGTTTACTTCCTTTTCCTCGGAGAGATAGTGCTCCGCTTCGGAAAGAATGTTCTTTCCTGCTGTAAGAATGGCTTTTGCCAGTCCTTCCAGCCCCTTTTCTCTTGCAATCATACCGCGGGTTCTTCTCTTCTTCTTATAAGGGAGGTAGAGATCTTCCAGACGCACCGCCGTGTCTGCCGCTTCTATCTGTCTCCGGAGTTCTTCTGTGAGTTTTCCCTGTTCTTCTATACTGTTCAGAATACTTTCTCTTCTCTCTTCCAGATTTCTTAAGTAATGCAGTTTTTCTTCCAGTTTACGAAGCTCTTCGTCGTTTAGACCTCGTGTTGCTTCTTTTCGGTATCTTGCAATAAAGGGAACGGTGTTTCCTTCGTCCAGAAGCTGAACAGCGGCTTCTACCTGCTTTTTCTGTAACGATAAACTGTCACTGATGGTTTCAATAATGTTCATTTGGCTCCTTTTCCGTTTCCTGAAAACGTCCTGTTTCGATGTCAAAAACGAATTTATTATACAATAGCTCGTAGAGAACTACAGCTTAAAATAAAGGGAATAAAAAAATAAAATGGAGTTATAAATTAAAAATATAAACCGATATACAAATATACTTGAAAATTTAATATTAATACAGTAGAATAAAGACAGGATTTTTAAAAGAGAGTAGAAGGCAGAGCAGGCGTATTTTTGGAGGTCGGGAAAGGATGCGGTGACCGAAAGAGGAAGGGATAGGTGCAAGTATGGATCATTCGGAAGAGAGGATAAGAAAGAAAGTATTTCTTAAATCTCTGTCTTTTTGTGCTTATCTGGCACTCCTGTTCCTTCTTTTGTTTATAGGAGATTCCTTTCAGGCTCGTGCGGCGCAGAGCGGAGAAACGGAGAAACGGAAGACGGTGGATGTGGATCTTACTTTCAACTTAAATGTGGTCGGAGAGGGAGCACCTGTCTCCGACTATCGTATTTACATTGAAAGAGCGGTGGAAAGCCCGAACGAACCGCTCCCGGATCCTTTCTTTTTGGATATTCGAAAGGGAGAGGGGAAGGATGAGTTTCATTTTCCGAGAATGCGTTTTGTGCGGGAAGGGGTCTATCGTTATAAAGTAAAGCAGGAACAAAAAAACAATAGCGGTTTTACGTATGATCCTGTGGAATATGATCTGGTCGTGGAAGTCTTGAAGGCCAGCATAGATCGTTTCGGTAATTCCGTTCCGCCCTATCTCTATGCAGTCGTTCTTGCTAAGAAACCCGGAGAGGAGAAAAGTGCGCTGGTTTTGCAATTCAACAATTACTATGACAAGGCAGCGGCAAGGGGCGCCGATAAAACAAGCTTTTTACCGGTAGAGAGAAAAGGAACAGCACCCTCCGTTCTCGCAGTGCACGAGGTAAATTATCCGGCAGGATGGCTTGGCCATGCGGAACGGTTTATCGTAGCTATGGTGCAACCGTTTCGTGCACTCTCCGGGAAGATGGAGCTCTGGTTTCGCGTATGGAGGAGGGCGTTAAGGGGAGAAGGTAGCAAGGTCTTCCTTTATAGTTTGGCTTCTTTGTTTGCGACGGGGAGCATAAGCTCCTGGATTTATCAGCTTCGTTTTCATGAAAGGGAAGACGACAAAAAAAGAAAAGGGAGCAGAGTAAGAAGAATATAGCTTTTTCCGCTTCTTGGTTCCAACAGTTCTGTTGCCTAGAGAGAGAGAATCGGGAAGAGTAAAGAAAACCATTTTTTCTGTTGCAGGCTCGAAAGAGCGTAAGGGGTGCAGCAGGAGAGATGGTTTTTTGAATCACCGGACTATAGGCAAGAGCGCTTTTCTCGTGTAAAATAGAAAGGCTAAAAAGGATTGAGCCAGAGATCGGTAAAGAGGTTTAGCTGATGAATGTTGCGCTGATTGTCAACCAAAGTAAGGAAGACGCGGAAAGTTTTCGAAAAGTGATTGTCGATGCGTTGGAAAAACGAGGAATACAGCCCCGTTTGTTTTTAAACAAAGATTTTCTGAAAAGTGATTTTATTGATATAGACTGTATTATTACCCTGGGAGGAGACGGAACGATTCTTCACACGGCAGGAGTGCTGTCCGGGATGGAGACGCCGATTTTGGGCATCAATGCGGGGCATCTCGGGTATCTGACGGAGATTCGAAAGAGACGGGATATAGAGCGGTCGCTGGAGAGGCTCCTAAGCGGAGATTATGTGGAAGATCGTCGCACTATGCTGGAAGGAACCGTTTTTCGGAATGGAAGGGAGATTTTTTCCCGTTTTGCTTTGAATGAGCTCTTGATTTCCAGGGTGCGGGGCGTCGGGATTCACCATTTTCAGGTTTTTTGTGACGGAATGGAAATGATTCATTATTCTTCTGACGGGATTATTATTTCCACACCTACGGGTTCGACTGCGTACAATCTCTCCGCAGGCGGTCCCATCGTTTCTCCGGAGGCGAGTGTTTTCATCATGAATCCGATATGTGCGCATAGTTTAAATGCCAGGGCGGTGGTTCTGGATGAGCGGAGAGTGTTGGAGATTCTCATGGAGAAAGGAGATCAGGTTCTCTCCTTTGACGGGGAGGAACCGGTGGAACTTCTGAAAGGGGATAAAGTAGTCGTTAGAAAAGCAAAGGAACAGACCGTCCTGATCAAGTTTTCGAAAGAAAGTTTTTTGCATACGTTGCGGGAGAAGATGTCTTCGGTTTAAGCGTATAGAAAGGAAAAGTATGCTAGAGAGACTGATGGTGAGGGATTTGGCGTTGATCGAAAAGTCCGACGTCGAATTCGGTCCCGGGCTGAATATCTTAACCGGTGAGACGGGAGCCGGGAAGTCTATTCTTTTGGGTTCCATTCAACTGGCTTTGGGGCAGAAAGCGGGGAAAGACATCATTCGGCACGGGAAAGAGCAAGCACTTGTCACGCTTTCTTTTTCTCTCACCGGAGAGGAGGAAGAAGCGCTTCGCCTCCTCGAGGACGACCTGGAAATAGAGGAAGGCACATTGCTCATCAAGCGAAAGATTACGGAGAAGAAATCCGAGACAAGGGTGAATGATGTTCCGGTCACCCTCTCCAAGTTAAGAGAGATGAGCGGCACGCTTCTGGATCTGCACGGACAGTATGAGCACTACAGTCTTCTAAAAGAAGGAGCTTACCTGTCCATCGTGGATGCCTATCTCTCCGGAAAAGGGGAGAATATGCTTTCCGCGGCAAGAAACGCTTTTCTCCGGTACAAGGAGCGGAAGGAACTTCTCGCAGAGTACAATCTTCCGGAGGAGGAACGTTTAAGAGAACTGGATTTTTTAAACTTTGCCATTTCCGAACTCAGGGAGGCTTCTTTGAAGCCCGGGGAAGAAGAGGAGCTCACGAAAGAGTATACTCTCTACGAGAATATGGATCGCTTGAAATCTTTGCTCTTACGCGTGCAGGGAGATTTGGAAGAGCGGGATTTCCATAGTCCCGTGAAGAATCTCGAAGAGGCTGTAGGCTATGATTCCGCTTTACAGAATGTGCTGGACAGTGCGTATGAGCTGGAAGCGGTGGGAGAAGACTTACTCCGCTCTGTAGAACATTACCTCGACAACGCCGAAGTGGATGAGGAGAAGTTCTTCCTTCTGGGAGAACGCTTGAACACCATCCGGACGGTGATGACGAAGTATGGCGGGAGTGAAGAGAAGGCGCTTGCCGCACTCTCCGAGAAAGAGGAGAGAAAGCGGTTTCTGGAAGACTATGAGAAGGCGAAGGCAGACGCGGAGAAGGCGGTGGAAGAGGGCTTCAAGGAGGCTCTTACAAAAGCGGAAGCCCTGTCGAAGGAGAGGCAGAGCGTTGCAGAGGAACTTGCCGGAAAGATTCAAGAGGAAATGCAGGACATGGGTTTCCTGGATACCCGCTTTTCTTTTCATTTTCAGAAGAAAAAAGAACTTACGGAAAAAGGCTTCGATGAAGTGGAGGCTTATGTCAGCTTAAATCCGGGTGAACCTTCCCGCCCCTTGAGAGAGGTCGGATCCGGCGGAGAACTTTCCCGTATCATGTTGTCCATCAAGACCGTTCTTGCGGATATAGACAAGGTGCCCACTCTGGTTTTTGATGAAATTGACACGGGTATCTCCGGACGAACGGCGGAGAAGGTGGGGGAGAAGCTGAAGAAGATTGCGAAGAAGCATCAGGTCATTCTGATTACGCATCTTCCCCAGATTGCAGCGAAGGCAGACCGGCACTTTTTAATTGAAAAAACGGTGGCGGAGGGGAAGACGAAGACCGAGATTCAGGCTCTTTCGGAAGAAGAATCCATAGAGGAGCTGGCAAGACTTCTTGGCGGAGAAGAACGCGATGACGCCGCAGTGGAGAATGCGCGGAGCCTGAAGAAAAAGGCAAAGAGCGGTGTGTGAAGGTTCCTCCTGAAAGAGTAGGAAGAGTCGAAAAGGGTAAGGAGAACAGGATGAAAAATATTTTATTTTTAGCATCGGAAGCAGTACCTTTTATAAAGACCGGCGGCCTTGCGGACGTGGTGGGATCCCTTCCGCGAGCAATCGACAAAAATTATTTTGATGTACGCATCATGATTCCGAAGTACCTTTGTATGCGGGAAGAGCTGCGGAATGACTTGGAGTATGTCACCCATTTTTATATGGATTATCTGGGACAGTCCCGCTATGTCGGCGTGCTGAAGAAGGAAGTGGACGGTATTCTCTACTATTTTATCGACAATGAATACTATTTTGCAGGGGACAGGCCCTATGGCAACTGGTATTGGGATCTGGAGAAGTTTTGTTTCTTCTCTTATGCCGCTTTGTCCGCGCTGCCTCTTTTGGACTTTCATCCGGATGTTCTGCACTGTCATGATTGGCAGACGGGACTCGTTCCGGTGCTTTTAAAGGACCGTTTTGCGGGAGGGGAGTTTTTCCGTTCCATCCGCTCCGTTTTTACGATTCATAACCTTCGCTTTCAGGGGATGTGGGACCGGAAGACGATTCAGCGCTTTACCGAACTTTCCGATTACTATTTCACGCCGGATAAGCTCGAGTTCCATAAGGACGGGAATCTGCTGAAAGGCGGGCTCGTGTATGCGGACGCCATTACAACCGTGAGCAAAGCCTATGCGAAAGAGATTCAAAACGCATTCTACGGAGAGGGACTCGAAGGACTTCTCCAGGCAAGGGATCGGGACTTGCGGGGGATTGTGAACGGCATCGATTATGAACTCTGGAATCCGAAGAGAGACCGTTTTTTGGACTTCCCTTATGACAAGGTGAGCGTCTACAAGGAGAAGGTAAAGAACAAAATGGCTTTGCAGGAGCGCTTGGGACTGGATGTGGCGGAGAATACGATGCTGATTTCGATTGTTTCGAGACTCACCGACCAGAAAGGACTGGACCTTGTGGAACGGGTTTTTGATGAACTCTGTCAGGACTCTTTGCAGTTTGTTATCTTGGGAACAGGAGAAGAGCGCTATGAGAACTTCTTCCGCTACTTTGCCTGGAAGTATCCGAGTCGAGTTTCCGCACAGATTTATTATTCGGAAGAGGCGAGTCATCGGATTTATGCCGGGAGCGATGCGCTTCTTTTGCCGTCTCTCTTTGAGCCTTGCGGTCTTTCCCAGCTCATTGCTCTTCGCTATGGAACGGTACCTATCGTTCGGGAGACCGGAGGACTTCGGGATACGGTAGAACCTTATAACGAGTACGAGAAGAAGGGGGACGGCTTCTCCTTTGCCAACTATAATGCGCACGAGATGATGGCGAGCATCCGCTATGCCGAGAAAGTGTATTATGATGATAAAAAAGGCTGGCGCGGTATCATAAAGCGCGGCATGAAGAAGAACTTTTCTTGGGAGAGTTCCGCATTGCAGTACCAGGAATTATATGATTGGTTAGTAGAAAGGAAGTAAGATGCATTTTTTTATGGAGCAGCTTTTATCCAATTATCCGCTGATGACAGCGGTACTTTCCTGGTTTGTTGCACAAGTGTTGAAGACGGCAATCGATGCCTATTTTAATAAAGGAATCAATTGGGAGAGAATGACCGGTTCGGGAGGAATGCCGTCGAGTCATTCTTCTACGGTCGTCTCTCTCGCCGTTGCTATCGGGGTGTCTTACGGCGTGGACAGTACCTTGTTTGCCCTGGCTCTTATTTTTGCGATTGTTGTGATGTATGATGCGACGGGAGTCAGAAGAGAAACGGGGAAACAGGCGGTGATTCTGAATCGTTTACTGCTGGATAATCCGTTCTCTTGGACGGGAGAAGAATTCGATAAAAAGTTAAAAGAGTATGTCGGGCACACGCCTCTGCAAGTTCTTATGGGGGCGATTCTCGGCGTGCTGATTGCACTGATTATGGGGGATGTGTATGGGTATATTCTCCTTTAGCAGGAAAGAAAAGACAGTCGGACAGGCAGTAGAGGGAGAAGAGAAGAAAGAGGAGGGACGCTTGGAAAGAAAGAGAAAGCCGAGGAGGACGTGCTATGGCCTTTGCCTCCTCCTCATCGTATCGCTCCTTTTGACTTCCTGTAAGGGAATTGCCATCAGCGGAAAAACGGAAAATGTTCCGGGATATACGGAACAGGAAGTGATGATTCTTCTCGGTTCGGAACGAAACCGCTATCAGAATATTCTGGGAAAAGAGATATGGAACCTCCCGATTACGGGACAGATTCAGAAGACGTACGGCGCCTATTTTATCGAAAAAAATAAGGAGTTTCTACAGGATATTCGCACGCTGAATCTTCTTGCGGAAGAGAAGGGAATCATCCCGAATTCAGCAGAGATGGAGAGTATACGAAAGGCTGCCAATACATTTTATACGGCGTTGTCTCCGGAGGATAAGGCTTATTTCGGGAATTGTACCGAGAAGGATGTGGTGGATATCTATACGGCTTACTTTACCGCAGAAAAGACCGTGAGGTCTCTGCTTTCTTCCGTGGATACGGAACTCAGTGCGGCGGAAGCCAAAGTCATTTCCATAGAGCAAATTGTTTTAAGTGATGAAGCAACGGCGAAAGATCTGCTGGAAAAGGTGAAAGCACAGGGAGCAAACTTCAGTTACTATGCAAGGCAGTATTCGGAAGACCCGGAGATTCAGAAAGAACTCTCTTTCGGGGAGAAGGAAGACGCCTATTATGAGGCGGCCTTTGCCCTGGAAAACGGGGAAATCTCTTCCATTATTTCGGAAAACGGGAAGTATTATATTCTACACTGCCTCAATTCTTATGATGAGGAAGCAACAAAAGACCGGAGAGCCCGCCTGGAAAAATCGATCCGTGCCCTTCGATTTAACGAAAGTTACGAGGCGTATCAGAAAGAGCATATCATCCGTTTCAGAGAACCCTTCTGGAAAAACATTGATTTAAACGGGGGAGAAGGAAGTACCGCAGACTTTTTCTTCTCTGTGTATCAGGAAAATGTAAAGACGGAAGAATAAAAGGATAGAAGAGTAAAAAATAGAAGAGAAAAATTCGAAAGAGAAAAAAGAGGCTGTAAATCAGTAAAAGCATTTTATGCTATGCAGGTTCGATGCGGGACAATCTGAGCCCGTGGGTACTTGCGAAAAACAAATGAAATGCCGTTTTTCGCTTAGTATCCCCTACGAGGCGAGGTTAGCGAGAGCGTGTCTCGCATCGAAGCTGCATAGCAAAAAAGCATTGCTTTCATTTTTACAGTCTCTTTTTTAGCCCCTGTTTTTACAGGGCAACGACAATCCCCTTGTCGTTTGCATAAATGGTCGCGACGCCCATAGCATTCGTTATAATGACTTCTTTAAATGCCGCGGATTGCAAGAAGTCCGCCTTGACTGCCTCAGCCCTTTCCGGGTCGTTCACATGGGTAATGACCAGACGTTTTTCTTTCACTTTCTCGACGCCGCCGGCACGTTCAATGGCGAATTCCACCATTTTCTTCAGCGCTTTCTGTATCCCTCTCTGCTGCCCGAGCTGGACGATACTGCCGTCCACTGCGCCCATCACGGGCTTGATATTTAAGGCGCTTGCAAGAAAAGACTTTACGCCGGTCAGACGGCCGTTTTTCCGAAGGGTGTCGAGGCTTTCCAGTACGAAAAGGGTGGTGATATCGGAGCAGGCTTCTTCTATTTCGGAAACGACTTCCTCGAAAGACTTACCGGCTTCCTTCGCTTCCAGAATATCCAGACACAACTTACATTCCCCGGCACTCGCCGATTTAGAATCGAAAACATGAATTTTTTTGCTTGTGCCTTCCTCTTCCGCCATGGTTTGTCCGATTTTTGCTGCCTGGTATGTGCCGGACAGTTTAGAGGAAAGGGTAACGATATAAATTTCTTCCGCAGGAGAAGACTGAATCGCATTCTGGAAAGCTTCCGGCGAAGGGCAAGCCGATTTCGGACCGATGGGGGATGCCTTTACACGGGCAATAAAATCTGCCTGATTGAAGTTTTCATCATCCGGAATCGTGTATTCTCCGATTTCCAGAGTGAGGGGAACCAGCTTGAAGACGGGATTCGCTTTCATTTCTTCGGTAAAATCTCCGCAGCTGTCTGCAATGATTTGATATGACATAGGGCATCCTCTTTCTATGATTTATTTCATCCTTCTGAATAGAAATAGTCTGTGTACAGCACAGAATCATTCTTCCTAATCCGGACGACTCTATAGAACCGGCAGAATTGTCCCTGTACGGCAGGTCGATTCAGCTAGGTTAAAAACAATTTGCTTCGATGTAGTTTTCAAAACTACATGCAGATTATAACGAGTAAATTAAGGGGCTGTCAAGCTATCCTTGACAGGGAACAGCACTTGCAATAAGATTTTTCAAAAGAGTAGAACAGAAAGGAACATGGTTTATGGCAACAAAGGAGGAGAAGCTGTCCCACAACGTGGAACGGGACATCTTAGTGACCGGACATCGGAATCCGGATACCGATTCAATATGCGCTGCCATTTCTTATGCGCGTTTAAAAAATAAATTGAACCATACGGATCGTTATATTCCCTGTCGGGCAGGAAGTCTGAATACGGAAACGAGCTTCGTGCTCGATTACTTTAAGGCGGATAAGCCCCGCCTCTTGGATAGTGTGAAAACACAGATTTCCGATGTGGCGTATCGGAAGACGCAGGGCGTTCCGAAAAATATGTCTTTAAAGCAGGCGTACCAGATTATGCGGGACAGCCATGTGGTTACCCTCCCCGCCGTAACGAAGGAGGATGTGCTGGAAGGGCTGATCACCATCTCGGATATTGCCAAATCCTACATGAACGTGTATGATTCCGCCATTCTCTCCACGGCGAAAACACAGTATAAGAATATCCTGGAGACTTTGGAAGCCACACGGATTACCGGGGATATAGAGCGATACTGTGAAGAAGGAAAGGTCGTGATTGCGGCGGCAAACCCGGAGATGATGAATTACTACATCGAGCCGCATGATATTGTTATTCTC